>JANEMG010000308.1 GCA_024511045.1 Gammaproteobacteria bacterium
ATCAGCGGTGTCTGTCCTGCCTCTGCCAGCCATTGCTGAATGTTTTCCTCCGGTTCGTAAATGATCACCGCGGCGCCATTGTCCAGCGCCTGCTCGATATGTTCGATGCCATGCTGCCGGGAACCTGCGATTGCTAGAAAGGCATACCCAGGCCTGACCTTCCTGCTGTCCAGGGCCAGCCCGGTAATCGCGACATCCACATTCAGCGGCGTGATGCCAGCCAGCAAATCGTGCAGAGCGAGCGTTTTCTGACCGGCCTCATTCATCCCGCTTCACCAACAACAGGGGCATGGTCTGCTCCTGGTCCGGGGCTATTTTCAGCACCCGGAGGGCGCCAGCCATTATTCTGGCAAACACCGGACCGGCAACCAGGCCGCCGTAGTAATCGCCGTTAGCAGGTTCGTCCACCAGCACTGCAACCACCAGACGCGGGGCACTGGCCGGCGCCAACCCGACGAACACCGCCTGGTATTTGTCACTGGAATAACCACCGGCGCTGGCCTTTTTTACCGTGCCGGTCTTGCCGGCAACACGGTAGCCATCGACCCGGGCCCGATAGGCCGTCCCCGATCGGGTCAACACCTGTTCCAGCATCGTTCTGACCCTGACGGCGGTGTCTCTTGACAGCACCTGCCGGGCGTCTGGATCCGCATCACGCTTCAGCAGAGTCACCGAATGCAGTACACCGTCATCGGCCAGTGCCGTATAGGCGCGCGCCAATTGCAGCAGCGAGGTCGACAAGCCATAGCCAAAGGACAGCGTGGCCTGTTCAAAACGATGCCATTGCCGGTAATCCAGAAGATTGCCGCTCGCCTCCCCGGGAAATCCCACACCGGCCGACTGCCCGAACCCCAGCCTGTCGTAGCAGCCCCAAAAGGCTATGGGCGGCATCTGCAGTGCAATCTTGCTGACCGCGACATTACTGGATTTTTTCAGGACATGGGTCAAATCCAGGGTGCCGTAATTGTGAATATCCTTGACCACATTACGTCCCACGCGCATCCAGCCATGGGTTTCAATTTCCGCATCCGGACCGATCGTACCGTTGTCCAGCGCACAGGCCACGACAAACGGCTTGATCGTCGATCCCGGTTCGAAAACATCGGTCACCACCCTGTTGCGATAGCGATTGCCGCGCAGATTTCTCCGGGTATTGGGATTGAACGAAGGCTGGTTGACAGCCGCCAGAATTTCACCGGTTTTTGCGTCCAGCACGATGGCCTCGGCGGCATGCGCCCGATGCTCGATGAACGCGGCCTTCAACTCCCGGTAGGCCAGATACTGCAGGCGTTGATCGATGCTCAGGCGCAAATCCCGACCCGCTACCGGCTGCCTGATGTTCTCCACATCGGCAATGATTCTTCTCTTGCCATCCCTGATCACCCGCTTGCTGCCGGAAATACCCTTGAGATTCTTCTCATAGGCCAGCTCCAGGCCTTCCTGGCCGACATCGTCGATATTGGTAAACCCCAGCAAATGCCCGGTCACCTCGCCGGCAGGATAGAAACGTTTGAATTCCCGCTGAAAATACAACCCGGGAAACTGCATGGCCTTGACCCGGGCAGCAACCGCGGGACTGACCCGTCTCTTCAGATAGACAAAATGCCTGTCGCCATGCGCATCGACCCGCCTGCGCAATTTTTTCTCCGGCACCTTCAGAATGGTGGCCAGCTGCCGCAGTTGCCGGGCATCGCTGTAGGCGAACTGTTGTGGATTGACCCATATCGACTGCACCGGTGTACTGATTGCCAGCGGTTCGCCGTCACGATCCAGAATCCTGCCCCGGTAGGCAGTCACGGTCACCTCGTCGACATGTCTGAGATTACCCTGCAGCTGCAAGAACTGCTTGTTCAGCACCTGCAAATCGACGGCCCTCGCCACCAGCAGAAACATACCGGCAAGCATCACGCCGGCGAGCAGCTTCCTCCTGCCGGGAAACTGGCCTGCCGTTTTCTGATGCGCATTACCGTCAAATCGAACCATCTGCCTGTCTTAAGGTTTCAAATAAATAATCTGTTCCCGCCGCGGCATGATCAAACCCAGCCTGGTGCGGGCCAGCCGCTCCACCCGGTTGTGTTCCGCCAGCGTCGTCAACTCCAGTTGCAGCTGCCCCCATTCCACTTCGTAATCATCCAGATCTTTTTGCAGCTGCTGCATTTCCACAAACAGCAGCCGCGCCTGATATTTGCTGTAAATCACACTCAAGGCCGATCCCAGAAACAGCAGCAGCAAAAAAAACACCACCCTCTTCAACATCCTGCCGCCCTTCTTCAAATGCGTTCGGCGCAGCGCAGCACTGCACTGCGCGCCCTCGGATTTTCCGCGACTTCCCTGCTGCCTGCCCGCACCGCCCTGCCAATCTTTCGCAGCCGCCGATCTTCCTGGTGAAGACCGGGTTCGGGATATTTGCCCGGCCGATACCGGCCTCTGGACTGATCCCGGATAAAACGCTTGACGATCCGGTCTTCCAGGGAATGAAAGGAGATCACCACCAGTCGACCACCGGGCTTCAATACCTGCACCGCCTGCCCGAGCGCTTCCGGCAATGCCTCCAGCTCCCGGTTGATAAAAATTCTGATGGCCTGAAAGCTGCGCGTTGCCGGATGCTTGTGCTTTTCCCGTATCGGCACTGCCTCTTCAATCAGTTGCGCCAGCTGCCTCGTGGTCCGGAGCGGCTCCTCTATCCTCTGCCTGACCACTGCTGCGGCAATACGCCGGGCAAAACGCTCTTCGCCGTATTCAAACAAAACCCGGACCAGCTCCTGCTCCTCGACCTGTTCCAGCCATGCCGCCGCCGTCATGCCGGTGCCGGCATCCATGCGCATATCCAGTGGACCATTCCTTAAAAAGCTGAAACCCCGCTGCGGATCATCCAATTGTGGGGAAGAAACCCCCAGATCCAGCAAAATACCGTCGATCCGCCCTGACAGCCCTTTCCCTTCGACAATCTGCTGCATCCGGGAAAAACAGCCCTGCTGCAATTGAAAGCGATGGTCATCGCGCATTTCCCGTGCATTCTGCGAATCGATGGCATCGGCATCCCGGTCGATGGCCAGCAGACGGCCGGCATCGCCCAGCCTGCGTAAAATCTCCCGGCTATGCCCACCCCGGCCGAAAGTGCCGTCCAGATAAATGCCATCAGCCTTGATCGCCAGCGCCTGAAGGACCTCATCAAGCATTACCGGCAAATGCTTCACAACCCCGCTCTCCCGCCTAAAATGTCAGCTTCTCCAGCTCTTCCAGGCCTTCGTCGTCCTCACCTTCGCGGAACTCAGTCTCCCTTTCGGCCAGGATCTGTTCATTCCAGATTTCAAACTTGTTCAACTGACCCAGCAATACGACGCGTTTCTCCAGATTGGCAAATTGCCGGAGTTTTTCCGGCACCAGCAGTCTGCCCTGGCCATCCATCTCACATTCAGCAGCATAACCAATCAAAAAACGACGCAGTTT
>JANEMG010000309.1 GCA_024511045.1 Gammaproteobacteria bacterium
CAGTTCCTCACCTTTCAGGCTGCCGGTGAGCAGCAGCCAGAGCAGGAACGAGATGACAAAGGTAAAAATATTGCGTGGCAAAACATTCCCGGCCACTGCGCGATTCCCCCGCTGCCAGCCTCTTTAACAGCAGATCACTACTGCCCTTTCCCGTCGCACCGCAGCGGCTGAATTCCCGCCTCACAGAGAATGACTGAGTCTCCTTCTGTTGTCCTGCGGCGCCTGGTTCTGCCGGCCACCCTATTCCTGCTTGGCGGCTGTACGACCCTGGGACCGGATTTTGAAGAGCCCCACAGCAGTTGGCTGGACAACTGGAAGCCTGCCTTGCATGGCATAGCCGCTTCCGCTGACCAGGCCAGCGGACAGCCCGAACTGGCATTCTGGTGGCGGATGTTCAACGACCCGGTGCTGAACGACCTGATCCGCCAGGCACACGAAAACAATCCGCAACTGCGTATTGCCGCCCTGCGCATCTTCGAAAACCGGGCTTTGACAGGCATCGCAGGCAGCACCCTTTACCCACAGGTACAACAGTTCAGCGGATCGGCGGGTTATGTCAACAGCAACAACTCCCCGACCGTTACCGACGGTGGTTTCGGCAGCTATCAGGCCGGCTTTGGCGTCGGCTGGGAACTGGACTTCTGGGGGCGATTCAGACGCAGCATCGAATCAGCCGACGCTGCATTTTTTGCATCGCTGGAAAACCAGCAGGCGCTCCAGGTACTGATCAATGCCCAGATCGTGAGTCTGTAATTCGGCTACCGCACTACCCAGGCACGTATCGCCATCGCCAGCAAGAACGCCAGGATTCAGAAGCAAAGCCTCAAGATAACCCGTGAGCAGTTCCAGAGCGGCAACACTTCTGAACTGGATGTACAGCAGGCCAGAACCCAGTACCTGTCCACCCTGGCCACCATTCCCGAACTGGAACGCGGCCTGGTGCAACTCCGCAATGCACTCGCCGTACTGCTGGGAAGACCGCCGGGAGCACTCCCCGAACTCGATGATGACGACTATGAACTACCCCTCATCAACCGCACAACAGTCGCCGTCCTGCCAGCAGAGCTGCTGCTGCGCCGTCCCGATATCCGTGCCGCTGCCTGGGTGGTGGCAGCCCAGTCTGCGCAGATCGGCATTGCAGAATGCGGATTTCTATCCCGCCATTTCCCTGCTAGGCTCACTGGGATGGGCAGGCAGCAGTCTTGGCGGTGGAACCAGCACGACATTTGCGGCCGGTCCGGCGCTGAAATGGAACATTTTCGACTACGGCAGAATCGAAAACAACATCCGCCTGCAGGATGCCCGGTTGCAGCAACTCATCGAGCAATACCAGGAGGCTGTGCTGTCTGCCGCCCAGGAAGTGGACGATGCCGCTATTTCTGTTGTGAAGTCGGAAGAACAGCTGAAACTGCTGGAACAAACCGTAAAATCCGCCGAACGGGCGCTGGAAATAGCCAATACCAGTTACCATGAGGGTTATGCCGATTTTCAGCGCGTACTCGACGCGCAGCGCGCCCTGTTCACGCAGAATGACCGATTGGTCAGCAACATCAGCGCGATCATTGCACTGTACAAGAGCCTGGGAGGTGGCTGGTCACCCGTGAAGACAGAACATCTGTTGCCTGCCGACATGTCCGACACCATGAAACAACGTGTGGACTGGGGTGATCTGCTGGATGCACCATTGCCACAGCATCCCTTCTCGACAACGCCAGAGACGACACCACAGAAAATGCCATGAGCGAAGACAAAGCGTCAGCATCCGCCAAGGATGCCCCTCAGAAGAACAAAGACAAGTCCCTGATTGCGGGCACCACGCTGGTGCTGCTGATCATCCTGGTCACACTGGGCTGGTACCTGGCTGCAGACCGCTACACTCCCTACACCCAGCAGGCTAGGGTTCAGGCTTTTGTCGTTGGCGTGGCGCCCAAGGTTGCCGGGATCATCACAAAGGTCTGGGTACACAACGACCAGTTCGTGGAAAAGGATACTCCCCTGTTCCAGATCGACCGCCAGTCCTACGAGATTGCCCTGCTGGCGGCGAGATCCGACCTCGAAAACGCCTGCAGCCAACTGGCCGCAGCCAAGAGCAGCATCGAAGCGGCGCGCGCCAAGCTGCAGGCTTCTCTGGCGAATGAGGACAAGGCAAGAAAAGACGCCGTCCGCCAGGAAAAACTCTATAAGAAGGACTCGGGCGCCATCTCGGTAAGACGGGTGGAAATCGCTCAGGCAACACTCAAGCAGGCTGAAGCCAAGGTTGCCGGCGCCAGGGCAGATCTGCAGAAAGCCATCGACAAAGAAAAAGGTGCCCGCGAACGCCTGATGGGGGCGCAAAGTGCCGTGGACAAGGCACAGCTGAACCTCAAGGACACGCTGGTGCTGGCGCCCGCCTCCGGCGTTATTACCGACCTTCGGGCAGACGTGGGACATTATGCCGGCACCGGCGCTGCGGTCATGACCCTGGTGGCCATCCACAACGTCTGGATAGAAGCCCAGTTCACGGAAAACAACCTGGGACATCTGAAGAAAGGCACCCCAGTGGAGTTCGTTCTGGACGTGCTTCCCGGCAAGGTTTTCGAGGGCAGGATTCGCAGCATCGGGCTGGGCGTAAGCACCGGGCAGGCACCACCGCCTGGCTCCTTGCCCACCATACAGAACAGCAGGGACTGGCTCAGGCAGGCGCAGCGCTTCCCCGTGGAAATCGATTTCGACAAGGCACAGGAGGGGCTCAACGCCATGAAACTGCGTGTGGGTGGTCAGGCGGAAGTCATGGCCTACACCGAGGATGCCAGCCTGCTGAAAATCATTGGCAAATGGTTCATCCGCTTCATGAGCCTCATGTCCTACGCCTATTGAGGGCTGATACAGGCTGACACAATGGACATCCGGACACGACGCATCTTCAGACTGAGCCTTACCACGGCGCTGTCCCTGGCAGTGGCTTATGGACTGGGCCTGATTTTCGCCTTCATGGCCCCCATGTTCGGTTTCATGCTGACTTTCAAGCCGGCACCTCCCATGAAATTCAAGGCACTGCTCGTGCTGATGGTCATCATCGCCGTCACCACGGGAATCGGTCTGCTGCTGGTGCCCCTGTTCATGCACTTTCCCATCGTGGCGGTGCTGGTGGTTGCCATTGGGCTGTATCTGAGCTTCTATCTCATTCTGGTGCTGCGCCAGGGTGTGCTGGGTCTGTTCGTAGCCATGGGATTCACCCTTATCGCAGCAGCGGCGCTGTATGATTTCAGACTGGGTGAACAGCTGGTGATCACCCTCATCAGCAGCGTCCTGATCGCAACCGTCTGCCAGTGGCTGGTCTATCCCTGGTTTCCCGCGCTGCCAGCCATGGAGAGCGAAGCGAAGGCTGGTAGACCCCAGTAGCCGCGAGGCCGCACTGTTTTCCCGGCGTGCCTTGCGCCAGAGGGAAAACAAAGTAGGCCTCCGAAC
>JANEMG010000498.1 GCA_024511045.1 Gammaproteobacteria bacterium
TCATAATTTAGCAAAACAGTAGCACCAGAAAATGCCGTAAACATTTGTTAATATGTGATATGTTTCTATTAGCCGGCTGTTTCTGGCTGCTAAATTTTCAAGTGCGGAAAGTATACATCAAGGGAAGGAATGGAGCAGCAATCTCTGGGAAGTTGAGGAAAAACAACAGTGATCTGCAGGCGGGCGGGTTCAGTTAGCCCGACAGATGCTTTCCAGGCGGCCAGATTGACCTCATGGCAAGCATTGCACCGGCCAGATTGGCCGCGTGCCGGCAACGGTATTGACAATCTGCCACGTTCGCAGCAGCATGCAAAATGATGCTTGCAACTTGCCTTTATCCATGATCGACGCAGCCTCTCTCAAGATGTCGTATTGAGCTTGCGGCGCAGGGTGCGCTCGCCGATGCCCAGCAGCCTCGCGGCCTTGCTGCGATTGTAGCCGCTGGCCTTGAGAACGGCATCGATCAACAGCCATTCGGCATCCGCCAGTGTCGTCCCCTCGGGGATGAACACCCCTTCCCGTCCGATCCTGCCCTGGCCTCTCCCGCCCGGCAGCAAGGGAGCCAGCAGGCTGGCGCGGATCTCGCGCAGACCGGCAGGAATACGGATGGCCAGGCGTGCCATCAGGTTGCGCAATTCCCGGACATTGCCCGGCCAGTCGTAGGCCTGCAGCAAAGCCACCGCGGCATCTTCCAGCACCGGCTGCGGCCCGCTCCAGCCGCTATCGCGCAGACTTTTGTCAAGGAAATGCCGGGGCAGCAGGCCAATATCCCGGGGACGATCACGCAATAGCGGCAGAGTCACCGGCAGGACATGCAGCCGGTAGAACAGGTCGCGTCGAAACAATCCTGATTCGAGTCGTTCCTCCAACGCCTGATGGGTGGCGGCCACGACGCGCACATTGATGGCAATCTCGCGCTCTCCACCGATGCGCCGCAACTTGCCTTCCTCCAGGACACGCAGCAGACTGACCTGTGCGGGAAGCGGCATTTCCCCGATTTCATCGAGAAACAGCGTGCCCTTGTGCGCCTGCTCGAAGCGTCCAAGGTGCCTGTGGCTGGCTCCGGTGAAAGCGCCCTTTTCATGACCGAACAACTCTGCCTCCAGCATGCTCTCGGGAATGGCGCCGCAATTCACCGTGACAAAGGGCTGCTGGGCACGAGGACCCAGGCCATGCAGGGCCCGGGCCACCAGTTCCTTGCCGGTACCTGTCTCACCCTGAATGAGAACCGCTTCAGAACTGGCGGCAAAGCGCGGCAGATCGGCCAGCGCCTCGGCCATCGCCGCATCCTTGAAGACCAGGTAGGGCGACAACTGTTCGGCAAGGCCCTCGCGCGCTTTTTTGTCGGCCAGATCCGATGCCAGACGCCGCGCCAGCAGCAGGGGGTCGACAGGTTTTTCGAAATAGTGGCGAGCTCCCTGCTGGAGCGCCTCCACGGCATTGGCGACGCTGCCATGACCGGTGATCATGTATACTTCTCGCAAATGAGAATTTAGCATAAAAGGATGACATAGTGCTATGAAATAAATAAGGCTCTTCAGTGACTAGAGTTTAGAGTTTCAGAGGAGAAAAACCACTAAAAATCTCAAAAAATAGTTGACATAGCAAGGATCATAGCGTTGCCGCGCCTTGCATGCCTTCATTTGAAAATTTAAAGAAAGGCA
>JANEMG010000310.1 GCA_024511045.1 Gammaproteobacteria bacterium
CATGTCCCGCAGAAAAACATCGGGCACATCACGCCCATTCAGGCGCTTAAGGATTGGCACAAAAAACAACCGGAATTATTCAAAAAGAAAATCTATGATCTATCGGGACTTGACAGGTAAAAAACTTACACATTATAAGCTATCTTGCTGCCTAAAAGGCCAGGAAAATCCGGTCCGGAGCGGATTTTTCAGAACGGTGCCTTCGGCTTTTTCCCTATCCCCTCCCCCGCCCCGGCAGCAATTTTCCAGCAAAGTCAGATGGATGCAAGCAAACCACTGGGCGCCCTGCAGCCCATGAGCGTTGCTTTTTAGCAAAATTTTGTTGCGTCATCGTCAATCTCCACTATAATTACCCGGTAATATATTGATATTTTTTTATGCAAATCCAAGGAAAAACAGCAATGCTTTCAGATAAAACAGCAAAGCGATGCGGCGCAGCGCGGGGCCTGTCGGGCGCCGTCTGTGCTGCGCTTTTGGCCATCACGGCAGCCACGCCGGCTGCAGCCTACGAATTCGACAAGCCCGTCGAGCAGGCGCTGAGATTCGGCCAGGACGAGAACAAATACGGCCAGGTCAAATTCGATCTGCGCTACCGCTACGAAAACGCCAACCAGGAAAATGTCACGGTCAGAACGGCCAACGCCAATACCGTGCGTCTGCGCCTTGGCTACCTGACCCCGGAATTTCATGGCCTGCAGGCTTTCGTCGAATATGAAGGCAACCTCAGCCTGCAGGACGACTACAACAGCCTGCGCAACGGTAAAAACCAGTTCAGCGTCATTGCCGACCCGCAGACCCAGGAACTCAACCAGGCCTGGCTGACCTACAAGGGCATCCCCGACACCACCATCAAGGGCGGCAGGCAGCGCATCAAGCTGGACAACGACCGCTTCATCGGCAACGTCGGCTGGCGTCAGATGGAGCAGACCTACGATTCGGCGCTGGTCACCAACCAGTCCATCGCCAATCTGACCATCAGGGCCGGCTACATCGGCCAGGTCAATGACATCTTTTCCCGGGTCAACAGCATGAATTCGCCAATCCTGAACATGGACTACCAGTTCGACAAATGGGGACAACTGACCGGCTACGCCTACTGGCTGGATTTCGACGACAATCCGGCTTTGGCCAACAACTCCAACCAGACCTACGGCGGCTATTTCGCCGGCTCACCCAAACTCACCGACACCGTTACCGCTCACTACCGCGCCGAATACGCCTGGCAGCAGAACTATGGCAGCAGCAACCTGTCCTACCAGGACGACTATATTCACCTGATGGCCGGCGCCAGCGCCTTCGGCTTCACCTTGAAAGCCGGTATCGAACAGCTGGACGGCGCTAACGGCAAGGGCTTCGATACACCGCTGGCCACCAAACATGCCTTCCAGGGCTGGGCCGACGTTTTCCTGAGAACCCCGGGCGATGGCGTACGGGACGTCTACAGCTCCCTTGCCACCAAGGTCTTCAGCACCAAACTGATGTTCGTCTACCACAATTTCAACGACGACACCGGCAAAATCGCCTATGGCGACGAGTACGATTTCCTGGCCGTGAAAAAATTCGGCAAGCATTATCTTCTGTTGGCCAAATACGCCCTGTATGACGCCGCCGGTGATGGCTCGGGTTCCGCGCCCTACAACAAGAACACGCAACGACTGTGGCTGCAGGCCGGCGTCAGCTACTGATCCGGCAACCCTTCCGATAGAGCGATCAGGCGACATCAGCATTTAGTCCATCGTGCTTCCCCCGACATGAATGTTGGGGGAAGCACGATACCCTGCCCACCAAACATTCACCTGATCACCCACAAGCTTCAGCCGTTTTCCAATTAATTACCGTGATCGATCAAGGCAAGTCATCACGGTTTGTCTGTCATCCTATGCTTAACAATATGTAACTACTCGGCCCCCTTGAGTAGTCTGTTCCGGAAGACGCCGTGAATACATCAATATAAAACAGGCGTTGCACTGCTCTCGGGGAGACCAAAAAGTGTCATTTCGACGTAAGAAGAAATCCTGGACGCCAAGGCGATGCCCGAGCCGTCAAGATCCCTCCTTCCGTCGGGATGACGGCGGGAAATGAGGGATAACAGCAATACGTTAATTTGTTGGTATGACAGAAATTTTTGGCTCATACAAAAAATGCGTGTCATTTCGACGTAAGGAGAAATTCTGGAAGCCAAAGCGATACCCGAGCCGTCAAGATCCCTCCTTCCGTCGGGATGACATGAAGCATTATGTTTTCAGAAGAACTGAGAGTTCCAAGGGGGAAAAGGGGGGAAACAGCGTCATGCCACATGACACGGCGCAGCACGCAAGCCGCCCCACATCAACGAAGGGCATTGGCAAGAACGGCATTGAACCACCCGATGAATGCTGGATCGCGTAAAATGCCGGCATGGCTGACATTGAACCCGTACAGCCGTTTCGCCTCGCCCTGCCTATTCAGTGGAATCTGGCTTTGCAGCGGCACGACTCCATCTCCCCCCGGTCAGCCAGGTAGGAAAAAAACAGGTGCCAGGGAATCCGGCCCGGCCAGCGCCAGGCATTCAAATCCTGCAAGAACGCACTGCCAGTGGCGATGTCCCGCCATACCGGCACGACGATGGGTGAACGCCGGACGCCGATTTCCGCACTCAGCATGCCATTCAGCGGACTGTTGACGGTGACCAGCAGGCGGATACTTCTCGTCAGTTTCGGGTAGTCGCGCAGATAGTCTTTGACAAAGGCGCGAGCAACCAGTCCTCCCATGCTGTGGCCGACGACATAGCATTGCTGGAAAGCATATCGCTTCTGCAAAACAGCCATCGCCTGAACCAGAAATCTTGCCGTCACATCCAGCCGCATGCCGCCGGGATAATAAAAGAACCAGGGTTGAAATACCTCCCTGTCCAGTTGCCCGACGACTCTTTTCCAGTCGCTCGGACCACCATTAATGCCGTGAATGAACAACACCGGTATTTTGTCGTTTTCATAGGGCTGCAAAAAATACAAGCCGCCGCCAACCTTGTCCAGAAAATCCATCGGCCGCCACATGCCCAGGGAATAATTCCTTTTGACAAATCTCGGATCATCCAAGCTGACAAGCCGGCCAATGCCTTCAACGAATTTGTGAATTTCGGCGCGATGACTTTCGTTACCCGAAAGGGTGGGCAATTTTCCTGAAATGACGATATCCGGCACCTCTACAGTCTGCCCCGGCTTCAGGACCACTGGCACGGGCTGGCCGGTTTCCACACTGTAATAATTGGCATCTTCCGAAGCCTGATATTCACCGTCATTGTTGACATCGACATAGGCGCCGATATATACTTTCCGCACTTGAAAATTTAGCAGCCAGAAACAGCCGGCTAATAGAAACATATCACATATTAACAAATGCTTACGGCATTTTCTGGTGCTACTGTTTTGCTAAATTATGA
>JANEMG010000311.1 GCA_024511045.1 Gammaproteobacteria bacterium
ATTCAATGCCTGTTTGTGCAAGTCCTTCAACTTGATCCTAAAACGCTGCGTCTTGAGGCTTTGTAGGGCAACGGATGCAGCAGAAAATAGTGGGTAAAATGAACTCCGAAACTTTAGTTGGGTAAATATCATGAAAATTCTATCGTTGTTGATCCTGACTCTGTACTTGTCGGTCAGTCATACCAAAACCAACGAAGGGCAGATCTGTATGCATATCCCCGGCAGAGGGCTGGAAACAGACAAAATTGCCGAGACCTGTCAGCGGGGTAATCTTATCCTGCTCAATGAGCGGTACATGCCCTATCTCTGTGATTTCAATTTCGCAGTGACTGGCTACGCCAACAACAAGTATGTCTGCGTCTATCTGGGCCACAGCCGCAAGCTGAAAGAAGGGACAAGTTACTAGCCGTCAGCGGAACTGGCCTGCAAGTCCGCCTCGATGGCAGCTTCGTGGATCACGTCTGCCGCCTTTTCACTGATCATGTAAATTGCACTGACGATGAAAAAACCGGGCACTCTGGGAAACACCGAGGCATCGACGATGCGCAGATTTTTCGTTCCAAAAACCCTGAAACGGCTGTCGACAACGGCCATGGCGTCCCCTTGCGGTCCCATTCTACAGCTGCACGAGGCATGATGCCCCCAGGCATTCGCCTTGACGAACTGCTCCAGCTCGGCCTGCGTCGACACGGACAGGCCGGGAACGATTTCCTGCTGGATACTCTCCTGCATACGGCCGGTGATCCGACGCACGAATTTCACCCCTTCCACGACGGATTCCAGATCCTCGCCAGCCTGGTCGCTACCCTCGTCAAAATAGTGAAAATTGATTTCCGGAATATCCAGCGGATCACTGGATTTCAGTCTGACGGTGCCGCGATTGTTCCTGGTATGGGTCTTCAATACTGCCCAGGTGAAATAATTCCGGTAGCGGGTGGCGCGCTTCGAATGGCCGGAGAAATAACCCGGCATGCCAAAAATGAAAAGATCCGGCTCCGGCCGCTGGTCGGCGACTGAGCGCTTGATCATCGCCACGGTCACGCCATTGGTGGTATAGATTCCTTTTCCCTCCTCCCAGGCTGCGTAAAATGGATCCGGCGTTTCTCCGGGAGCCGGACTCCGGAAAGGGATGTCCTCGAGTAGGGTAAAGTCTTTTTTCATTTCCGTTACGACGCAGACTTCGTAGCGGTCCTGCAGATTTTCTCCCACACCGGGCAAATCGACGCGTGGCGTGATGCCATGTTCGCGCAGCTGCCGCCCGGGGCCGATTCCGGAAAGCATCAGCAATTGCGGAGTGTTGAACGCGCCGCCACTCAATATCACTTCCCGGCTGGCCAGCGCCCTGGATTTACTGCCCCTGCCGACAGTCTCGGCCGCATTCCGGTCGGCGCGGTACAAACGCTTGCCCTCGATATATTCGACGCCGATGGCCCGATTTTCGTCATCCAGGATCACCCGGGTAACCAGTGCATTCAATTTTACGGTGAGATTTTCCGGGCAGATTTTTGCCACCGTCTGGACATATTCGCGACTGCCGACACGTTTGCCGCGATCCGTGGTCAATGGCACCTGGCACAGGCCTTCGGCGCTTTTTTTGATGTTGCGCCAGTCATTGGGATCGAACCGGGTCTTCAACAGCTGCAACGGAGAACCGATCTGCTGTTTCAGCGCCTCGGCAATGGCGGTCAGGACCATCCTGCGCAATTGCGGATCCTTGAAGACCTTCAGGATGATATCCTTGCCGGGCAGACTGGTCGCCAGCCAGCCATTGAAACCATGCCGTCCGGGATCGTCTTCGCTGTCGGCAGGCGGTTTTATACCGTTGGCAAATCATAATTTAGCAAAACAGTAGCACCAGAAAATGCCGTAAGCATTTGTTAATATGTGATATGTTTCTATTAGCCGGCTGTTTCTGGCTGCTAAATTTTCAAGTGCGGAAAATATACATAGCGGCAATTCTCCAGGCGCTGAAAATATTCATGCATGCTGGCGCAGGACCAGGACGCATCGCCGGTGAGCGCGGCGATATGATCCCAGTCGCTGTTGTGGGGATAATAGATGCCGCCATGCAATTCACTGTATTTACTGTCCCGGCGCGCGGCTTGCCTGTCCGCATAATGCTGAACGAAGAAATCCCAGCGCATCGTCGGGTCTTCCGATGCCAGGGTATGAAATGCCGGCACCTTGTAATGATCCCCTCCGGAATCATCGCCTGCCTCCATCAACAGTACGCGATGCCCCCGGCGGGCGAGATTGGCTGCCAGAGGTCCACCGCCAGCCCCTGATCCGACGATGATATACTCATAGCCTGCCGCTTCCGGCGACTCGGGGTCAGTGCAGGTTGGCGGTTTCTTTTTTACCGCCGTGGTTGGCGTCGTGCAGCCATTGAGAAAGGCAGTGGCGGCAACCGCCATTTGCAGCATCCGCCCGGCAAATGCCCGCCGCGATAACCGACCAAGTCTCTTTACCACGTTCCCTTCTCCTGAATTGCGAACCCCCGGAAGAACGCCGCACCGTTAAATCCCGGCTATCTCTCCAGGCCGGCTGCAGAAATCAAACAGCCGCTGCGGCCTGCCCCTTATTATCGATGATCGATGCCGTGCAGCGGACGATCATGCGGATACCTTCGAAAACCGGTACAAAGCGGCAAAGCCGCCACAAAGAATCATTTTTTGAAGACCGAAGCCCAGGATAGTTCATTCCTTGCCAAGGGTCGGATAATTTTTACCGCATCCAGCAGAACCTTGCAGGCTTTGGGCAGATTGAATATGTTTTGCCGCAGCAAATCGGAGGCGCCAAAATAAGCGACCGAGAAAAAGTGCTTGATCAATGCCTTGTGGTCTCTGTTCAATCCAGCCAGTATGGAAATCGGGACATGGGTGTTGGCATCACCTTTCTGAATATACTTGAACACCGCCGTTTTCAGCAGATCGTTGGACATTACACCATACAAGGCATTGGCCAGAATATTGACGTTGGCATTGGCATACTGCCGATCCTTGTAATACCTCTCCACTTTTTTAAGCATCAGGTTGAGATCACTGAAGTCCGGCATGCTCAGCAAATGCGTGCTCAGCAGATAGACATCGGAGAATACCGCGGTAATTCCGCCACCGGTCAATGGATGCCGCATATTCAGGGCATCACCCAGCAGCACGGCGCCTTTTTTTATAATCGGTTTGGCCGCCAGATAGTGGTTCGGCATGACCTTGAACTGGTTCTGCTGCAGCGCATTCTCATAATATTCTTTCATGCCCTCCGGGATATAGGGAGCGACATTTTTTTCCAGATAGGGGCCGATATCGGATTTTCTTGGCGGCTTGTCACCAGGATAATCGATCAATACCCGTACCTCGTTGCTGGAAATGGGATAACAGATGAATGGCGTCGGGCCCGACAAAAATACATGTCCGTGGT
>JANEMG010000312.1 GCA_024511045.1 Gammaproteobacteria bacterium
CTTTTCGTATGCCTACTTTGTTTTCCCTCTGCGCTATCGCACGCCGGATAAACAGTGCGGCCCTGGTCGCTACCGGGGACTAACCGCCTTCGCTTCGCTCTCCATGGCGGTCAGCGGTCGTAGAAGCCGACGGTCTGCGCACCCTGCACTTCGGCTCGCCGCCGAAGCAGAGCTGCATGAAGATCAGCGATCCGGACACCCTGCAATCGCCCTATGTGCGCGCCATGCTGATCTGGCAGCTGTTCATGGACAGTTTCGACCGGGCCCTGAGGATCGGGCTGGGCGGCGGCTGCCTGGCGAAATATCTGCTGCGCACTTTTCCAGAAGGGTGCATCGAAGCGATCGAATACCGTGCCGGCGTGGTCGACATTGCCTGCAGCCATTTCGGACTGCCTGCCGACCCCCGCCTGAAAGTCCGGATCGGCGATGGCGGCCGATACGTCCGGCAACTGGCCGGGCGGCAGGACAGCCACTATGATCTGCTGCTGATCGACGCCTTCGACCACGACGCCATGTCCTCGGCAGTGAACAGCGCGGCGTTTTTCGACGCCTGCCGGCAGTCGCTCGCACCGCGGGGCATGCTGGTCATGAATCTCTGGGGCAGCGACAAAAAGGCCTTTGAACAAAGCGCCTGGCATCTTGGTCGAAGCTTCCACTGGCAGTTGCTGTTCCTGCCGGTCCGGGCAAGGGGCAACATCATCGCCCTCGGCTTTTCGGAAACACACACAGGAACGACGCTGGCCGCCCTGCGGGCCAGGGCGCAATTACTGGAAGAATACAGCCGGATCGAATTTCCGGTATTTCTGAACGATTTAAAGAAACACAATGCCGAAAGGTTTTTCAGCGTGATCAAAAAATGAATACCCCGCCCGCCGAAACAACGCCAGACATTTTTTCCTACCGGAAATACTGGGCGCAGCGCTTTGGTGTGGCACCGATGCTGCCCATGACCAGGGAGGAGATGGACCAGTTGGGCTGGGATGTCTGCGACATCATCCTGGTCACCGGCGATGCCTATATCGACCATCCCAGCTTTGGCATGGCGCTGATCGGTCGGCTGCTGGAGGCGCAGGGGTTTCGTGTCGGCATCCTGTCGCAGCCGGACTGGACCGATTGCGAGGATTTCCATCGCCTGGGCCGTCCCAACCTGTTTTTCGGCGTGACCGGCGGCAACATGGATTCCATGGTCAACCGCTATACCGCGGACAGAAAGATCCGCTCCAACGATGCCTACACGGCCGGTGGCGCAGCCGGCAAACGTCCGGACCGGGCGGTCACCGTGTATGCACAGCGTTGCCGCGAGGCCTGCAGGGACGTGGCAATCATCATTGGCGGCATCGAAGCCAGCCTGCGGCGCATCGCCCACTATGACTACTGGTCGGACAAGGTGCGCCGCTCGGTGCTGCTGGACGCCAAGGCAGACCTGCTGGTCTACGGCAATGCCGAACGGCAGATCGTGGAGATCGCCCACCGCCTGGCCAATGGCGAAAGCATCGAAGAACTGCAATTCATCCGCGGCACGGTGCATGTCTGCCGAGAGATTCCTGACGGCTGGTCGATCAGGGACTCCACCGATATAGACCGCCCCGGCCATGTCACGCCGCATGTCGATCCCTATCGCCAGGAACCCGCCTGCCAGGACCGGCCGGAGCAGAGCGCCGTGATCCGTTTCGAAAAATAAACCACCCTGCAGCGCCGGCAGACCACGGTGATCCGTCTGCCCGCCTACGAGCAGGTCAGGGACGACCCGGTCCTCTACGCCCATGCATCGCGGGTCATGCATGGCGAAACCAACCCCGGCAATGCCCGGGCGCTGCTGCAGCGGCATGGTACAAGAGACATCTGGATCAACCCGCCGCCGATACCGTTGACTACCCGGGAAATGGACGGCGTCTTCGATCTGCCCTATTCACGCCTGCCCCACCCGGAGTATGGCAAGGCGAACATCCCGGCATTCGAAATGATCCAGCATTCGGTCAACATCCTGCGCGGCTGTTTCGGCAGTTGCACCTTCTGCTCCATTACCGAGCACGAAGGGCGCATCATCCAGAACCGCTCGGAAAAATCCATCCTCCGGGAAATCGAGGCAATCCGCGACACCTCCCCCAACTTCACCGGCCATATTTCCGACCTGGGCGGCCCGACCGCCAATATGTACCGCCCGGCCTGCAAGGACAAAAAGATCGAACAGGCCTGCCGCAAGCCTTCCTGCGTCTATCCCGGCATCTGCCCCAACCTGAACACCGACCATCAGCCGTTGATCCGGCTGTATCGAAAAGCCCGCGCACTGCCGGGCATCAAGAAAATATTCATCGCCTCCGGCCTGCGCTACGATCTGGCGGTGGAATCACCGGAATATGTCAGGGAACTGGTTACCCACCATGTCGGCGGCTATTTGAAAATCGCCCCGGAGCATACCGAAACCGGCCCGCTGTCGAAGATGATGAAACCCGGCATGGGCACCTACGACCGCTTCAAAGAGATGTTCGACAAGTATTCCCGGGAGGCGGGCAAGGAGCAGTATCTGATTCCCTATTTTATCGCCGCCCACCCCGGAACCACCGACCAGGACATGCTCAACCTGGCGCTGTGGCTGAAGCGCAATGGCTTTCGGGCGGACCAGGTTCAGGCCTTCCTGCCTTCGCCGATGTCCATCGCCACAGCCATGTACCATTCCGGCAAGGACACATTGCGCAAAGTCAGCCGCAACAGCGACAGCATCGCCATTCCCAAGGGCATCAAACAGCGCCGCCTGCATAAAGCCTTCCTGCGCTACCACGACCCGGCCAACTGGCCGATGTTGAGAAGCGCATTGAAAGCCATGGGTCGGGGGGATCTGATCGGCAACGGCAAGCGGCATCTGGTTCCATCTTTTCAGCCGAAAGGCACGACGGTGAAAGCACAAAAACCAGAAACTGCCGGTAAAAAACGTTTCAAGACCCAGCAAACCCACGGCACGGGGAGAACCCACAAGAAGGCAGGCCCGGGCAGGAGAAACAGGGCCCGGAGAAAATAAAAAACACTTTCCTTCGAAAGACTGGGCTAGTATAATTTCTGATCTTCGCTGGTGTAGCTCAGTTGGTAGAGCAGCTGATTTGTAATCAGCCGGTCGCGGGTTCGAGTCCCATCACCAGCTCCATATTCCAGGCTTCAGCCGTTTTTGCAATGGCTGGAGCCTCCTTTTGCCATAAATACAATAAACCCCACTTATCTTATGTCCTGCCTGTAAAGCGAAAGATTTTTTCGCCTAACGGTAAGTTTAATCTGCTCTTTTTTGGATATTATCACAGAAAATCGACATTGTTCAATGAATAATGCTGTTTTCTATGGAGGTAAATGCAAAACTCGAAAAACCAGTGAATTTTTTGGCTAACTGGCGCCAAAACAAGGGGATAAGGAGGGGCG
>JANEMG010000313.1 GCA_024511045.1 Gammaproteobacteria bacterium
ATGGATAACCATGGCGTTATGCTTCCTCCAGGTTTTGCGTGAGCCAGTCGTTCAATATCTGGCGGGTTCGGAACAAAGGATAGCTCCTTTTTGGAATATAATCACATGGTACCCGACATCCCTTTTTTCCGTCCACCTCAAACCTCCGCCAGGTTGCCCTTCTCCTCCAGCCAGGCCTTGCGGTCCTGGGCGCGTTTCTTTGCCAGCAGCAGGTCCAGCCGGCTGCCGGTCTGATCGCCTTGCGCAATGGTCAACTGCACCAGACGCCGGGTATCGGGATTCATCGTGGTCTCCCGCAACTGGCTTGGATTCATTTCCCCCAGCCCCTTGAAGCGCTGGACGTTGATTTTGCCCTTCAACTTCTCCGCCTTGATGCGGTCCAGCACCCCCTGCCGTTCCGCCTCGTCCAGCGCATAAAATATTTTTTTCCCGACATCGATGCGATACAGGGGCGGCATGGCCACGAAGACATGCCCGGCCTCCACCAGCGGCCTGAAGTGCCGGTAAAACAGGGCGCAAATCAACGTCGCGATGTGATTGCCGTCGGAATCGGCATCGGCGAGAATGCAGACCTTGCCGTAACGCAGGTTTTTCAGATCGTCAGACCCCGGCTCGACACTCAGTGCAACGGCGATATCGTGTACCTCCTGTGAAGCCATGACCTGCGTGGGATCGACTTCCCAGGTATTGAGGATTTTTCCGCGCAGCGGCATGATGGCCTGAAAATCACGATCCCGCGCCTGTTTCGCCGAGCCTCCCGCAGAATCACCCTCCACCAGAAACAATTCACTGCGGCTGATGTCCTGGGTGGTGCAATCCGCCAGCTTGCCAGGCAGCGCCGGGCCCGAAGAGATTTTCTTGCGCACGATCTTTTTACTGCTGCGCAGCCGCTTCTGGGCGCTGTGAATGATGATTTCGGCGATTTTTTCCCCTTCTTCAGGGTGCTGGTTCAACCACAGGCTGAAGGCATCCTTAGCCACGCCGGAAACGAAGGCCACGCACTCCCGGGAACTCAGACGCTCCTTGGTCTGCCCGGAAAACTGCGGGTCCTCCAGCTTCAGGGACAGGATGTAATGGCAGTTCTCCCAGACATCCTCCGGCGCCACCTTGACGCCGCGCGGCAGCAGGCTGCGGAAATCGCAGAATTCCCGGATAGCCTCGGTCAAACCGGTGCGCAAGCCATTGACGTGCGTACCCCCCTGCGCTGTCGGCACCAGGTTGACATAACTTTCCGCAACGCTTTCGGCCACGGATTCGACACTCCAGACCATGGCCCATTCCACCGCCTCATGTTCGGAAGACATGGCCTCCATGAATGGCACTGCGGGGAAGAACTCGACATCGCCAAGACGATCCAGCAGATATTGCTTGAGGCCGTTCTGATAACACCAGCTCAGCTGCTGACCAGTCTGCTCGTCGGTCAGGGAGATGGTCAATCCGGGACAGAGCACCGCCTTGGCGCGCAGCACATGAATCAGCTTCGGCAGCGACACCTTTCCGGAATCGAAATATTTGCCATTGGGCCAGAATTTGATGCTGGTCCCGGTATTGTGCCGCCCCACTTTGCCAGTCTCGGTCAATTCGCTGGTTTTCTCCCCATCGGCAAATTCCATCCGGTACAATTTGCCATTGCGCTTCACCTCGACTTCCAGTTTCTCGGTCAGGGCGTTGACCACGGAAACGCCGACACCGTGCAGCCCGCCGGAGAAACGATAGTTTTTGTTGGAGAATTTGCCGCCGGCATGCAGGCGCGTCAAAATCACTTCCACGCCGGGTACTCCCTGTTCCGGATGGATATCCACCGGCATCCCCCGGCCGTCATCGCTCACCCGTACCGCGCCATCCTTGTACAGAACGATGTCGATCTTGCTGGCAAAACCGGCAATGGCTTCATCGACACTGTTGTCGACCACCTCCTGTACCAGGTGATTCGGCCGGCTGGTATCGGTATACATTCCGGGGCGTTTGCGGACCGGATCCAGTCCGCTCAAGACTTCGATTGCCGCTGCGTCGTAACTGCTCATTCTTGTTCGTCTGTTTTCCTATATAATGTTGCTTCCGAATCATTCATCCTAACATCAAAGACACATCAATTGACATGGCGAGCAGGAAAACGACAACATCATTCGAGGAATCACTGGCAGAGCTCGAGCAGCTGGTGGAACAGCTGGAACAGGGCGATCTGACCCTGGAGGAATCACTGAAATCCTTTGAACGCGGCATCAAACTGACCCGCAACTGCCAAAAATCCCTGCAGGCTGCCGAACAGAAAGTGCAGATCCTGCTGGAAAAAAACGGTCAACAGACCCTGGAGCCCTTCAACGATGAATAACGCCCTGAAAAACTACCTCCGCAGCTGTCAGGATCGCGTCGAAAGAGCCCTGGATGCCCGTCTTCCCCCGGCAACCCAGCTTCCCCAAAAACTTCATGAAGCGATGCGCTATACGGTACTCGGTGGCGGCAAGCGCATGCGCCCGATGCTCACCTACTGCACCGGCAAAACACTGGGCATCGCTCCTGAATTACTGGATGGGCCGGCCTGCGCCGTGGAATTCATCCATGTCTATTCACTGATACACGACGATCTCCCGGCCATGGACGACGACGACCTTCGGCGCGGCAAGGCCACCTGCCATGTCGCCTACGATGAAGCGACCGCGATACTCACGGGAGATGCCCTGCAGACTCTGGCTTTTCAGGTTCTGGCGCACGATCCGAGCATCACCACGTCAGCTGAAAAACGCCTGCAGATGATCGACGCACTGGCCAGGGCCAGCGGCTCGCAGGGCATGGTTGGAGGTCAGGCGATCGACCTGGAATCGGTGGGCAGGACACTGACCCTTCCGGAACTGGAAAACATGCATATTCACAAGACCGGCGCCCTGATCCGAGCCAGCGTCCAGTTGGCAACCCTGGCCATTCCGGATGTACAACCGGACATCGCCCATAAACTGGATCATTATGCCAAATGCATCGGTCTGTCTTTCCAGGTCAAGGATGACATCCTCGATGAGGAAAGCGACACCGCCACGCTGGGCAAGACCCAGGGCAAGGACCAGGACAACGACAAACCCACCTATCCGGCCCTGCTGGGTTTGCAGGGCGCCAAAGAAAAGGCCCGGGAACTGCATGAGCAGGCTGTGGAAAGCCTGAGCGTGTTTGGCAGCGAAGCGGATCTGCTGCGCGATCTGTCGTTGTACATCATCGAACGGGATCATTGATTGCCCGGAGATTTACCGGGCGACAACCTGCAGACAGTCCTCCTGATTTTTTCAAACATTGGCCACAGGGATCAAGCCACACTCCCGCCAACGGCAAACAGCCAAAAGGACCCAATCAATGACACTCACTGATCGATACCCCCTACTCAGCCAGATCGACGATCCAGCCGCTGTCTC
>JANEMG010000499.1 GCA_024511045.1 Gammaproteobacteria bacterium
AGCAGAAAATCCACGATGATTTTCCTGAGCTCCTCGCCATGTCCGGTCTTGAAGATGTGCTGGGCATGGGCGCTGCCGTCTATGAGCTGCAATTGCTTCGGTTCCGGCGCCAGTCGATATTGCGCCTTTACCTGTGACGCCATCGGCTCATCCTTGCTGGCGATGAACAGCTTGTTGCCCTGCATTTTTTTCGGGTGCGCGACCGGTACCGGCGACAACAGGATCAGCTTGTCGATGGCGCCCGGTTCGGCGGCAATGGCGGCCCTGGCCGCGGCGCCGCCGCCCATGCTCGCGCCCAGCACCGATACGTTATGGCCTGATTGCTTGAGAAATTGAATGGCAGCCAGGATATCCAGTTCCATCGCCCGGCTTTGTCTGCCCGGCCTGGACTTGCCGTAGCCGCGAAAATCGATGGCCAGTACGGTCAGGCCGTTTTCCGCCAGAAACTGCGCCAACGGCTCCCAGCTTTCCTTGTTGAATATGGCGCCATGGGCGAGCACGATGCTTCGTTTGCCGGCAGGGTACAGATTGGCGTATATCTCTCCACCGTCCCGGGTGGGAAAGGAAACCGTCTGTGGTGGCTGCGCCTGAACGAGCAGGGGCAGGCAGAGCAAAACGGTAACGAGGCTGGTCTTTCGAAATATTTGCATGGTGCGCTCCGATTGGTGACTTTTAGGGACGAGAAAATAATACCCGAGTGCTTTACTTGGTATGAAGAACGGTATATAATAAAAATCTAATACGAACTGATGAGGTTTCCAGATCGTATTTTGAGGAGTTCGATAATGACAATCTACATCGAGAGGTAACAATCATGAAAATCAAATTCGCATTGGCCGGCGCTTTATTGGCCGTAACGACCGCTTGTGCTGCCACGGAGACCAAGGCGCCAGCCGCTCCGGTTGCCGAGAAACCAAAACTGTACAACGAAACCATGAATCCGCGGCAGAAGGAATATCCCAATCATCTGGGTTTCAATGACCTGCACATCCAGGCGATTCGTCATCTCAAGCCGGATACCGATGATGTCCACGATCCCAAACTGCAGACTATTGTCCATCATCACTGCAAGGCCTATGACGACGGCACCATGATCTGCCTGATGTTTCATTCAGGTATGAAAGACCAGGACAAACCCATTGGCTTCGAATACATCATCACTTCCGAACAATTTAACACATTACCGGAAGAAGAGAAAAAATACTGGCATTATCATAAAGTTGAAGTGCCCAGGGCGCATGCCACCTTCCCCGATCTGACTGCGGAAGAGGCAGCCAAGATTCTGCCGGCCGTCAATGAAACCTATGGCAAGGTAATTTACTTTCAGAAACCCGGTGACAAATTTCCACTGGGCGAACCCTACATCCTGATCGTTCAGGACATGCCGGAACAGGATTGATTTGTTCATCGGCAATGGCTTGTAGTCATTGCCGATGTCGGCACACCCCTGTGTCGGCACTAGAGCCATATGCAAAACTAAAAATTGATTTTGGCTGGTTGAATGCTGCGCACCCTGTGGATGCGAATGGTTCCAAAATAGTGGATAATCTGTTCCGTGTCTGGTTCATGAATTCCGGCCTTATTGCGTTGGATTTTATTGAGTTTTGGAGCGCCTATCATAACAAATAGGCACCAGACACGCCCCTCCTTATCCC
>JANEMG010000027.1 GCA_024511045.1 Gammaproteobacteria bacterium
GAGGGGGGGGCATAAAGACACCATCAACCTTCGACTATAACGTGAAAGTGACCCGTACCGTCGTCGCCATGGCGCACGCCTGCGGGGTGTCGGTAGAGGGCGAAATCGGCTGCCTGGGTTCATTGTAAAACGATTCCGACGGTGAAACATCCGTTGACCACGAGCGGCTGCTGACAGATCCCGACGAAGCGGTCGAGTTCGTCAGGCAGACCCGGGTCGATGCCCTGGCCGTGGCCATCGGCACCAGTCATGGCGCCTATAAATTCAGCAAGCCGCCCAGCGGTGAAGTTTTGGTCATCAGCCGCCTGAAAACACTGCAGCAGCGCCTGCCAGACACCCACTTCGTCATGCATGGTTCCAGTTCCGTGCCGCAGGAGTGGCTGAAAATCATCAATGATCATGGCGGAGCCATCCCCCAGACCTATGGCGTTCCGGTAGAGGAGATCGTCGAAGGCATCAAGTATGGCGTGCGCAAAGTCAACATCGACACGGACCTGCGCATGGCCTCGACAGGCGCCATTCGCCGCTACGTGGCCCAACCGGAAAATGCGGCCGACCTGGATGCGCGAAAGATCTACAAGGCAGCCAGGGACGCGATGCAGGAACTCTGCCAGGCGCGTTACGAAGCCTTCGGCAGCGCCGGCCATGCCGGTAAAATCAAGCCCATTGCATTGGCCGAAATGGCGAAACGCTACCAGCAGAATTGATGTGCCCTGCTGAAGTCACTGATGTCTTGTCATCCCGACGACAGGAGGGATCCTGATGGGCCATGCTGAGGCGTTGAAGATTTCCCCCGTTGACAGAAATGACACAGGAATCGAACATTCCGGCAAGGATAGGCAGAATTGTTACAATATCCGTTCATGAATCCGCAGTCATGCTGATTTATACGGGCAGTGATTTCTGCCAACCTTGCGTCGTAACTACTCACCCATAGTAAAAGAGGCTCCTATGGGTGGTCTGTTCCGGAAGACGCCGTGAATACATCCCTGTAGGCTTGACTTTGGCATCCCTGCCAAAGACACTTCCTCCACAGACCACCCATAGGAGCCCAAGTAGTTACCTTGTGTCTACCTAAACACATCCAGCATCACCTAAACACATCCAGCATCGAGAATATGAGCATCAATACTGTTGAAGTCATTGCCAGGCAAAGCCGTCTTGTGGCGCATCAATTGGCATCGACGCCCGAATCACTGCGCAATCTTGCCCTGTCGAAAATGGCTGAAGCGCTGCAATCGGTCAGACAGCAGGTCCTGGAGACCAGTGCCCTGGAAGTCGCCAGGGCCCGCCGGGAAGGACAGTCGGAGGCAATGGTCAAACGCCTGACCATCGACGACAAAGCCTTTCAGTACATGCTCGACAGATTGCGAAAAGTGGCGCAGCGCCCAGACCCGTTGCATCGTGTCCTGCAAGGCCATACCAACCCAGCTGGGCTGCGGGTGTACAAAAAATCCGTGCCCTTGGGAGTCATCGGCATCATTTACGAATCGCGGCCCAATGTCACCACCGATGCCGCCGGCGTCTGTATAAAAAGCGGTAATGCGGTCATCCTGCGCGGCGGATCGGAAGCGCTGCAGACCAATACCCTGCTGACCGACGCCATGATCGAGGGCGCCAACGATGCCGGTCTGCCGCAGCATGCCATACAGATCATTCGCCTGCCGGGTCATGAAGCCGTCGGTGAACTGCTGCAAATGGATGACTATGTGGACGTATTGATCCCCCGCGGCGGCAAAGGCCTGATCAAACGCATAGCCGAAGGCACCCGGATTCCGGTCATCAAGCATTTCGACGGTATCTGCCATCTGTACATAGCGGAAGACGCCGACCCGGTGCAGGCGGTGGAGCTGGCCGTCAACTCCAAGTGTCAGAGCATCCAGGTGTGCAACGCACTGGAAACGCTGCTGGTCGATAAAAATTGTGCGGATCATCTGCTGCCGCCACTGCAAACGGCCTTTGCTGCGAACGCCATCGAACTGCGCGGCTGCGAAGCCACGCAAAAAATATTACCCGGCATCGCCCGGGCGACAGAAGAGGACTGGTATAGCGAATATCTGGCGCCGATTCTTTCTGTGAAAATCGTCGATGGCATCGCTGCGGCCATCGATCATATCAATCACTATGGCTCGGGACATACCGACGGCATCGTTACGCAGAGCCTGATCATGGCCCAGCAGTTTGAACAGCGGGTGGATTCGGCATCGGTATTGATCAATGCCTCGACGAGACTATCGGGCGGCAGCGACTATGGTCTGGGCTCGGTGGTCGGCATCAGCACGGACAAACTGCATGCCCGCGGCCCGGTCGGGCCCGACGAACTGACGACATACAAGTGGGTGGCCTATGGAAACGGCCATTTGCGGCGTTAGAACCCGATCAGATCTGCTGCGCCACTGCCATTTGTGCCTGGGCGCTGCTGATTGATTTTGGCTGAAAGCCATTCAACAGGATCGCGTTTTCCTATAGAATCGAAACATGGCTGAAACAGACAAAAGAATGCGCATCGTCATCATGGGCGCGGCCGGGCGTGATTTTCACAATTTCAATACGGTGTACCGTAGCAATCCCAATTACAAAGTCGTCGCTTTCACCGCCTCCCAAATACCCGAGATCGCTGGCCGCAGCTATCCGGCTTCGCTGTCCGGCGACCTGTATCCCCAGGGTATTCCAATCGTCGAGGAAAAGGAACTTGCCGGTCTCATCCGGACCCGCAATATCGACCGGGTGATTTTTGCCTACAGCGATCTCTCTCATGCCGAGGTCATGCACAAGGCTTCGATTGTCCTTGCCAGCGGCGCCGATTTTTCATTTCTCGGCCCTCAACGGACCATGCTGCAAGCCAGGGTGCCTGTCATCGCCTGTTGCGCGGTGCGCACCGGTTGCGGAAAATCACAGGTGACCCAGTGGTTGTCCCGGCTGCTGAAAAATACCGCCTGAGAGTTGTCGTGATCCGCCACCCAATGCCCTATGGCGACCTGGAAAAACAGGCCGTGCAGCGATTTTCCAGCATGGCAGATTTCGACGCAGCCGACTGCACCATAGAAGAACGCGAGGAATATGAACCCCATATCGCCCTTGGCAATATCATCTATGCGGGTATCGATTACTCTGAAATCGTGGCGCGCGCGGAAAAAGAAGCCGATATCATCCTCTGGGATGGCGGGAACAACGATTTTTCCTTCATTCGCCCCGACCTGCACATAGTCCTGGTCGATCCACTTCGGCCGGGCAACGAAACCAGCCATCATCCGGGTGAAGCGGTATTGCGTATGGCGGATATCACCCTCGTCGTCAAAGTCAATTCCGCGGCCAACGCCGACATACAATCCGTTGCGGAAGCGGCGCGCAGAATAAATTCTGGTGCACCGGTCCTTTACGGTGCATCAATCGTGCAGCTGGAAAACCCGGAACTGGTGCGCAACAAACGGGTGCTCGTGGTTGAGGATGGGCCCACCATCACCCATGGCGGCATGTCCTATGGCGCGGGTTATGTCGCCGCCTGCCAGGCGCAGGCGGCGGAGATCATCGACCCCCGCCGTGTTGCTGCCGCCGAGATTGCACAAGTCTACACACAATATCCCCACATCGGCCATGTATTGCCTGCCGTGGGATATCATCCGACCCAGCTTCAGGCCTTGAAGGAAACCATCGATGCCGCCGAGGCCGATGTCGTCATATCGGCGACACCCTGCGATCTGTCTGCAGTCATTGAAATTGACAAACCCGTGGTTCGCGCCCAGTACCAATTCGCGGAAGCCGGTGAACCAAGTCTTGCCCGCCATGTCGAAGCGTTCCTCAAGGAAAAAACATTGCTATAGTCTGAAATGAACCCCATAAAGGAATAAGGAAAGAGACATGTCTCATGCGCGCCAAGCTTCGTCAGAGAAACTGGGGGCGTTCATCCCCATCGTTTCCTTGATATGGCGGATATCCAGTTCTACTGACCAGCGTTGCTTGTAGAGGGCTTTAAATTCCGACTTGCAGGCTGCCCTCGACCTTTGTCAGGATAAATGCCCATCCAGGGCGGCCATTGACCGTCAATTCATCTCTGCCTGCAACGAAAACGGGTAGAGCAGAGAATAGACACAACGCCCCCGCAGGCCAAGCCTGACTGTTGCCGCCCCTTTCGTCTGACGGTGCCTCATTAGCCCAGCCATCGCCGCATTGGCCAGTCCTCCCTCATCGAACCGTGCATTCGGTTTTCCCCTACACGGCTTTTCGATGTTCTTCACTCCAAGGCATACGGATAGCCGCTTCCAGCGCAATAATGCTAGAATGCCGGCTGCAAGGCATTGCCGCTTCATTTCCTTAGAACTCATCATGGGCATGGATGTTTGCAGGAACAAAAACAATCAGTCAGAATCACAGCCCGGCAAAACAGACCGGCCGCAGGAGTCCTATATGTTGATACGCGCGCTTCTCGCCTTCCTGCTGCTGCCGGGAATATTCGCCGGATTACTGCCATGGCTGATCGCTGAGCTCGACCCATGGAAAGGTGCTGCCCACTATACCGGGCTGATTTTTGCCGCCGCGGGATTGCTGATGCTGCTGCGCTGCGTAGGCGATTTCTACAGGAGCGGCCGCGGCACGCTCGCTCCCTGGAATCCACCAAAAAACTGGTCACCTGCGGCCTGTATCGGCGCAGCAGAAACCCCATGTACCTGGCCGTGCTGCTGATCATTGCCGGCTGGGGCATCGGCTATGCCTCACCGCTGTTGCTGGGCTATCTGTTCTTTGCCGCTGCCGTCTTCCATATGCGCATCATCACCCATGAAGAACCCTGGCTGGCGAGCCAGTTCCCCAGGCAATGGCCAGATTACGCCAACGGCGTTGCGCGTTGGCTGCCGGCTTTATCGCTCAAAGGTCGCGCAACGACTGGCAAATAATATCGCCAGTCCGGCAATCCATACTACAACCCACACTATCGCATTCATCGAAAACTCCATGCCAAGAATCCGCAAAGATCTACCGACCGGCCTGCAAATTCAGCGTCTGCAAACGTTTCCCCTGTCATTGTTTCTGAGCTTTCTGCTGTTGTTTACAGTCTGCATGAACAGCGCCAATGCGGCGCAAGCCGGCAAGAAAACAAGTACGCTTCCCAAAGTCACCAAGCAACTCATTCAGGCGCAACTCGAGCAACTGGAAACGGCCACCGATCTGAATGACGAGATGAAGGCCCAGCTGACGGATCTGTACCGCAAGGCACTCTCCTATCTGGAAGCGAAAAGCTCCTACGATGAATCGGCCAGAACCTATCGCCATGCCAGGAAAACGGCCGACCAGGAAGCCCGCACTTTGCGAAAAAAAATGGAACGGGTCGCCAGCAAGCCGCCGGAAAAAGAATTGCGGGTTTCGGAAAAGAATCCGCTTCCTGAAATCGAGCAGCAGTTGTTCACGGAAAAATCCAATCTTTCTGCCGTTGAAGCCAAACTCGCCGATATCGAACAACAGTTACGCGCCCAGCAGGATCGACCTGCCACCATACAGCAGCGCCTCGTAGAAGCGAAAAAAAGCCAGGAACAATTCGCCAACGCCTTGAGTCTCCCGCCGTCTGGCAGCGAAACGGGCAAATTGCAGAATGCCAGGCGCTGGCTGCAGCAAGCGAAGACGATTGCCGTGCAGGCGGAAATACAGATGCTCGATCAGGAACTGCTCAGCCTGCCCATGCGCCTGGATCTGCTCAAGGCGCAGCGCGACTATTATCAGCTCAATATCGAAAGGATCGGCGCCCGGGTGCAAATTCTCTCCAGGAACTGGTCAACAAGAAACGTCGTGCCGAGGCGGAAGAAACCCAGCGTGAAGTCGAAGGCAAGCACCCGCTCATCAAGCAGTATGCACAGCAGAATGCCCAGCTCAGCGAGGAGATCAAGAACCTGGCCGCCGAACTGGATAAAATTTCCGCCGCTGACTCCAACATGGCGCTGCAAACCAAACGCATTGCCGACGAGTTCAATCGCACCCGGCATAAGCTCAAACTGGCGGGATTCGATCAGGTATTTGGTCAAATGCTGCTGGAACAGCGTCGTTCTCTGCCGGACTTCAAGGCGCTGCAGAAACAGGCTGAATCCAGAAGACAGCTGCTTTCGGAATCCGGGCTGCGTCAGATCCGTTATCAGGAGCAACTCAGGAAATTGCGCAGCAGGAACTATATAGACAGCCTCCCTGCCGATGAAATTCAGAAAATCCGCCCTTCCCTGGTGGAATTGGTCAAAACCAGGCGTTTGCTGCTCGACAAGGCCAACGAGTTGAACGAAAAATATTTTCGGGCGCTTGGCACACTGGATCTGGCGCAACGGGCACTCATCGACGCCGCGGTCGCCTATGACCATTTTCTGACCGAACGTCTGATCTGGATTCCCACACCCCCTCCTCCCAGCCTGGCCATGCTGCAGAAAATCCCCAGCCAGCTGCTGAATTTTCTGGCCCTGCAGCAATGGCTCGATACCGGCAAAGCCTTCATTGTTGAAATCAGCCATTCACCTTTCTATCTGGTGTTCCTGGCATTGCTGGCGGCGATTCTGTGGCGGGAAAAACGTTTGCGGGAGATGCTCCTGGAAACCGGCAATAAAATCGTCAAGTTGAAAACCGACCGCTTCCGCTTCAGTATTTTCGCGCTGGTCATCACGCTGCTGCTGGCTGCGCCATGGCCGCTATTGCTGGCGGCAACCGGCTGGCAACTGCATCAGGCAGACATGAATGCGTCGCTGGCGCTCGGCGCCGGCCTGCTATGGATCTGGAAGCCTCTTCTGTTCCTGCGGACTTTTTATTTTCTGTCTGTCCCCGGCGGTCTTGCGGCGGCCCATTTTCGCTGGCCCGACTGCAGCCTGCAGCTGCTGCGCAGGGACATTCGGAAATTCATGATCAGCTTCCTGCCCCTGGCATTTCTGGCGGTCACGGTCGTCAATTATGATATCAAGGCGCTGGGAGGTCGCCTGGGGCGCCTGCTGGTGACGCTTACCCAGTTGTTTCTGACCTACTTCTTCTATCGCCAGTTCACAAACAAAAACAGCGCCCTGAATGAATTCATGAAGGTCTACCCGGACAGCATACTGGTGCGCTTTCGGGCGCTGTGGTTCGTCCTGACCGTCATTCTGACGCTGGTTCTGGCCGGCATCACGTTCGCCGGCTATGTCTATACAGGAGGCATCCTGACTGCCCGTCTTCTGGATTCATTGTGGTTTCTGCTGGGTCTTGTGATCATCCAGCAACTGGCATTCCGCTGGCTGCTGCTGACCAGGAGGCGACTGGCTTTTCAGGAGGAATTGAAACGCCGTGAGGAGGAGCGCGCCGAACTTCTGGCAAAGCAGATGGAACCTGCAGAAGAGGATACTTCCGTGCTGCAGGTCGAAGAACCGAAAATCGACCTCACTTCCCTGAGTGACGACAGCCGTAAACTGCTGAATCTGACCATCGCCATCATTGGCACGCTGGGGCTCTATGTCATCTGGTCAGATCTTTTGCCGGCATTCAGCATTTTTGACACCGTGACCCTCTGGAGCTCCAGCGAGATCGTTGCCGGCGAGGAACAGCGGATTCCGATAACCCTGAAAGACCTGGGTATTGCCCTATTCATCGCGGCAATCACCATACTGGCCGCGAAACGGCTGCCGTCGCTGCTGGAGATCATCCTGCTGCAGCACCTGTCCCTGACCGCCGGAGACCGCTACACCATCAGAACGCTGACCAATTACTGCATCGTCGGCCTGGGCCTGATACTGTTTTTCAACACCCTGGGCGGCAACTGGGCGCAGATCAAATGGCTGTTCGCCGCCCTGGGCGTCGGCATCGGCTTCGGCCTACAGGAGATCGTCGCAAACTTCATCAGCGGTCTGATCATCCTCTTCGAACGCCCGATACGCGTCGGTGACGTGATCACGGTGGGCGATACCGATGGCATCGTGACGCGCATCCAGATTCGGGCCACGACCATCCGCAACTGGGACAAAAAGGAACTGCTGGTGCCGAACAAGGAGTTCATTACCGGCCGCCTGCTGAACTGGTCGCTGTCGGACCAGACCACCCGCATCCGGATACCGGTGGGAATCGCCTACGGCAGCGACGTGCAGCAGGCCAAGGCGTTGATGCTGGAAGCTGCCGAAGAAAATGACTGCGTCCTCGACGAACCCAGTCCTTTCGTCATTTTCGAAGAATTCGGCGACAACGCGCTGTTGATGGTGCTGCGCTGCTATCTGGGATCGCTGGACCATCGACTGTCCACGATTGGCCGCCTGCATGAAGTAATCAACCAGAAATTCAACGAACATGGCATCGTCATCGCCTTTCCGCAACGGGACCTGCATCTCGACACCAGCCAACCCTTGGCAGTCGAGATCTGCAGCGACAGCCAGGACAACATGGCAGGGAAAAACCCTGGCGAGGGCCGGACGCCTATTGATTCCGGACAACAATCAGCCACTAAATCAGGTTGCTGATTTTCAGCAATCATGCTAATTTCAACGGGCATTGATCAAGTCAACCATTTTACTTTTCACATCGGGAAATGAACTCCCGACAATCAACCAGAGAGAATACAAACATGAATATCAACGAAGAATTCGAAAAAATAACCGAAAAGCTCAAACAACAGCGTGATGAAATCAACCTGAAACTGCATCTGGCCAGCATGGAAGTGAAAAAAGAATGGGAAGAAGCCGATGAAAAATGGGATGATCTCAAGGAGAAAATCACCGACATCACCGATGATGCCAAGGAAACCGGGGAAGAATTCGTCAAAGGTGCAAAAACCGTCGCCGAAGAACTTTCCCAGGCCTATCAACGCATCAAGGAACGCCTGAAAGATTGATATCCTCCAGTCGGCATTTCCATCATGGTATCACTGCGGACACATCCTGGTCCGCAGCGAACCAAGTCTTCACCCCGCATTATTCCTCACTTGCCTTCTCCCGCACTTCTCCCGCCAACGCTCTGACCGCTAAATGAAGCATTCCAGGATAATCAGCGCCGACACCGAAGCCGATTTATGCCATGAATTGATCGCAGGCTTTGACGCCCGGGAAGCCGATGCCATACAGCGTGCTTTTGCAATTGCCCGGCGCGCCAGACAACAGCCCTGCAAGCCCCAGGGCATTGCCGTAGCCAGCACCCTGTCCCATTTGGGAGTCGATGCGGTGACCCTGCAGGCAGCCCTGTTGAGCGATCCGGGGCTGCGCGATATCCGGCGACTGGATGATATTAACAATCAGTTCGGTGATGCTGTCGCCAATCTGGTGCATAATGTCGACCGACTCAACACCTTCAATGAATATTCACAAAAAGTGATCGCGGCGCCGGAACAGGCGGAAAATCTGCGCCGCATGCTGCTGGCAATGGTCGATGACATCCGTGCCGTGTTGATCAGGCTGGCATACCGGGTCGAGCGCCTGCGCCTGCTGCCCAAGCAAGACAATGCCGAAGGCCTTTACCTGGCCCGGGAAACCATGGAGATCTATGCGCCGCTGGCGAACCGGCTGGGTGTCGGTCATCTGAAATGGGAACTGGAAGACCTGGCATTCCGTCTTCTGGAACCACGCACTTATAAAAATCTTGCCAAAGGCCTGGCTGAAAACCGCCTGGCCAGGGAAAAATATATCCATGATTTCGTGCTGAAGCTGCAGCAGGAACTGGACAAGCAGGGAATCAACGCCAAGGTCTATGGTCGTCCCAAACATATCTACAGTATCTGGCGAAAAATGCAGCGCAAGAAACTGGATCTGCACGACCTCTATGACCTGCTGGCGGTGCGCGTGCTGGTCGACAAAATACCCACCTGCTATACGGTGCTGGGCTTGGTCCACAGCCTGTGGACATACGTTCCCAGGGAGTTCGACGACTACATCGCCAACCCCAAGGAAAATGGCTACCAATCCCTGCACACGGTGATCGTCGGTCCCCAGGGCATGAAAGTGGAAATCCAGATCCGCACGACGGAAATGGACAATTACGCCGAACTGGGTGTCGCCGCGCACTGGCGCTATAAAGAGGGTGGAAAATACAGTGCCGCAATGGAGAAAAGCATTGCCTCTCTGCGCCGTCTTCTGGAGGAACGAGAGGATGGCAACCTGCTCGAGGATTTCCGCACCGAACTCTATGCCGACCGGATCTTTGTCCTGACGCCGCAGGGCGACCTGAAAGAATTGATGAAAGGGGCAACGCCGATCGATTTTGCCTATGCCATTCATACCGAAATCGGTCATCGCTGCCGGGGCGCCAAAGTCAATGGTCATATCGTGCCGTTGAACTATCAATTGCAATCCGGCGAACAGGTGGAAATTCTCACCAGCAGGGAGAGCCGGCCTAATCGCAGCTGGCTCAACCCCAACCTGGGCTATCTGAACACCCCCCATGCCCGGGGCAAGGTCCGGCATTGGTTCAGGAAGCAGGACCATGAAAAAAATATCCGCGACGGCAAGGCAATACTGGACAGGATTCGCCAGCACCTGGGGCTGCAGAAAATAGCGTTGCAGCAGTTGCGGGACAGCTTTCGTCTGGCCCGGGACGAGGATGTACTGATCGCCATCGGCCGCGCGGAAATCACCTCGGATCAGGTGATCAATGCCCTGGAAAGCGGCGACTGGCGGGAAAGCGAACTGACTGCATTGAAGCCGGTACGCAGATCGGCACCCCGCAGCGGCAGTGACCAGATCACCGTACAGGGAGTCGGCAATCTGTTGACCAGCTTTGCACAATGCTGCAAACCGGTGCCCGGTGATGCCATCATCGGCTATATCACGATCGGCAAGGGAATCGTCATCCATCGTCAGGATTGCGGCAATATACTGCAGCTGCCCGAGGAAAAGCAGGATCATCTGATCGATGTAAACTGGGGAAGCGAGCCCTGTTATTCCGAAGCCCAGATATGCGTCAGGGCCTTCGACCGCCGCGGTCTGCTGAACGATATCACGCAGATGATCGCCAACAACAGAATCAATATCCTCAAGGCGAATACCCGCTTCGACCGGACAGAGCAGACCATCACCGTCACGTTGACGCTGGAGATTGTCAATATCGCGCAACTCGGCCAACTGCTGGACAGAATTGCCCAGCTGCGCAATGTTTTCGAAGTCAGGCGGGTACAAGCGCCCGGCAATGCTGGGCAACAGCCATGAACCGCCAGCGAAAACCAGGCCGGCACATGGATACTGGAGCGGCTATGGGCTATGATAGATTTTTTCGCAAACGAAGCTGGATATGGCCTTCGTCTGCATATCATCAATACAACCTGAGCTAAGGAAACAGCGATGAAACGAAGCATTTACCTTCTGCTGGCATTGTGCCTGCTGCAAACACCCGCCATGGCCGGAGAAAGCCGTCAGTCTCCGGGATTCTGGGATATCCTGCCGGAAATCATCATTCGTCCCATGGGCGTCGTGGCCAGCGCTGCCGGCGTCGCTTTCTTCGTGGCAGGCCCCCCTTTCACCGCTCTGGCCAGCATTACCGAACCGCATGACGCCTTCAGCCACACCTTTGATGCCTTCGTCAAGACCCCCTACCGGTTGACCTTCCGGCGTCCCCTTGGCGATTACAGTCTGGAAATCGGCGAAGCGCAGGCCGGCGACGCCATGGCATCACTGGATTGACCGGGGAAATGCCGAATAACCCGGCGTTGACGACTCGCACCGCAGCAGGTGACAGTCCCTGATTCAGCGCTTCATCCAGGGTCCTGTACTGGGCAGCTGCCAGCAACAGGATGTGTCGAGGCGCACATAGCGTTGCCATGATCGATATGCTGCCTATCATCAGCACAGCCCATGTTGATGTTCAATGGCTGTGCTGAAGCAAACCACTCAGTGCTGATGGGAATGGCCGTGGTCATGATCATGTTCATGACCGGCACTCTCCACGGGTGCGGGCACAGCAGACACGGCGACGCCGTGCTTGTACACCATCATTCCTCCCAGATCGGCGCCCAGCACCAGCAGCAGGTTCATCAATGCGGCAATACCCAGAAACAGGAAATTCCCCCCCGCCCTGGGGAATTCCCTGCTCAACACGCGCCACAACGACAACAGCACGGCCAGGGAGGCGACGCTGTAGCCGAACATCTGATGGCGCTGCATGATATGGTGCACCAGTTCGTCATGGGGAACCGTTTTGGCCGCCTGCAGGCCTGCCGCCACCGTCAGCAGCGCTGCGATCGCCCCCATGTAGAGAATATAGCCTGCCGCCTGCCGCCAGGCGTCCCTGCCAAACAGCGTGCCAAGCACATCGAGCAGAAAAAATGTACTCAGCAAGGCGATGGGAAAATGCACCAGCAGAGGGTGGACATTCGCCATCGCCGAAAAGCCGGGCATAATGGTAGCGAATATCTGCTCCGGATTTTTCTCCAGCAGGCTTTCGATAAAAGTCAGGAAGTTTTCCATGGCCGCTGCAACGCCGCCGGAGCCGCCGTGGACCTGGAAAGATAAGAAATCATTGACACTGAACATGTTGTACATCCGCAATAAGAATTGAAATGGCTAGAATTCTATCCACTTTAGAGACTGAAGTTTCCCAGAAATTATTCAAGCCACCATGCGCAGCAGCACAGTGACCAGAGAATTTCCGGGGGGATTGCCGGGTTTGGGGCAAACCCTGGCAAAATTCTCATCCAAAGCCGCTT
>JANEMG010000002.1 GCA_024511045.1 Gammaproteobacteria bacterium
GAAGCAGCTTTGGATGAGAATTTTGCCAGGGTGTGCCCCAAACCCGGCAATCCCCCCGGAAATTCTCTGGTCACTGTGCTGCTGCGCATGGTGGCTTGAATAATTTCTGGGAAACTTCAGGTTGAATAAAGCCATGGAGGGTTTTGTTCAACAAAGTGTTAAAGTAAAAGCCTGCTACGTAGACCAGTAATCTGGCGAAAGGGATGATTCAGGAATCCGGGCAAGGGGAGGGGTGGATGCATAAGGTAAAAAAACCGCCCAGTAAAAACAAACAGCCCCGCCCCCAATGAGCAATGGAGGAAAAAACGATGTGGTTTGAATTCAAGGCCTGGAAAGACAAAATCAATCGCTGGTATGGGCGTTCTTACTATGAGCAGATCAATCGGCAGAATATTATCCGGCTGACAACCTATTTTCAGCGGATCAAGGTTGATCAGCCTGACAATCCTCTGATCGGAGAGATACAGGAGCAATTGACGGATCTGCAAAAAGAAGGGGGCTGGGATAAAGTCAAATCCATCGAATTGCTCCTGGTGCCTTTGTTGAACACGGACGACCTGGATATGGAGCTGCACTATCAGCTGCATAACGCACAGGTTTTTTTGCCCGCCTATGAATCCGGTTTTTTCAAGGAGCATTCTGCCTCCCTGCTTCAGAAACCGGAAGCACAGCAGCAATTGCCAGACAGCGATGATATTGCCGGGCGTAAACGGGCGCTGCTGACCAGATTGATCGTCAGCCTGCAGCAGTTTCATGAAGACCGGGTGTTGCGAAGCATCTTTGCCAACAAGGCCTGTTTCAAGATCGGCCTGTTTTTTGGAATAGCGATAGCATTCAGTGTGTTTCTGCTGGCTATTGGTATCCTGCACCCGGAGGGCATCTATCAGTATTGCAGCCGCTATTGCCCGCAATTTGCCTGGGTGACCTCCATTACCGCTGAAATTGCGGATCCTACCGAGACCCAGCAAACGGATAAAATTCACCTGCATTTTGCCATTGCCGCAGTGATGGCGGGGTACATGGGGGCCTGCTTCAGTATGCTGATCTCACTCAAAGGCCGCATCAAGACCATTACCCTCAAGGAACTGGAGAACCTGCACAAGCTGCATTTCATCCTGACCCGCATCGTGACCGGCATCGGCGCCGCACTGATCTGCTACTATTTCTTTCGGGCGCAATTGCTGACCGGCTCCCTGTTTCCCTATTTCACCCTGATTATCTGGTGTTTTATCGCCGGATTCTCGGAAAAGCTGGTGCCAAGTATTCTGTCCAAAACGGAAGGGCAGCTGGCTGAAACCTGATTCCGCACCTGTTTCCCTGTGATCCAGGTGTGAATTTCAAGTAATGGATTGGCCGGAAGATTGCCTGACAGACCTGTCAATCCATCCGACGGCGATTCGTTTCCTGATATTGGGGGCCGGGATGTGTTCTGTTCGCGGGAGGCCAATGGCTGGCCTTGTTTGGGGTGTGTCGCCTGCCCTGAATTGTTTCAGGACAGGTGACGAATTTGATGTTGCCGGGCCGGTCGGTTGCCGACCGTTATGCCCAGGTTTGTTTAAATCTGTCTTTTTTTGATGTCGTTGAACATCTTCAACGCTTCCTGCCATCTTTCCAGGACGACGTCGTAATCGACTTCACCCTGCTCATTGGGTTTCAGTGAACGGCTGACCGCCATCAGGGCGTCATTAGCGTGCTGCAAGGCCGTAGCGATGGTTTCGCCGGTGATGTCTTTTGCTTCCTGCCGTGCCTCGAAATAGTATCTTTTGATTTCCTTGGGTTCGGCCTTGTTTTTTGTGGCTTCGATACCTTCCAGTATTGATTTGATGGTGTTGACAGTCGCCTGTCTGGATCCCGCCCGGTCTTCCGCCGCCACGGCTACTGTCGTATAGGTGCTGAATACACCCATGGAGGTGCCGATAACGAGTGCGACTGCAATTTTTTTCCATATGGACATGGTTTATGTTCCTCATCGATTATAGGGATAAATGTTTTCCTGATCAGCGACAAACTTCAGCCATGTTCAAATCGGCCAGCACGATCGAAAGCCAAATCTTTATTGTCATTTCGACCAGCGGGAGAAATCTTGGGCGCTGCGTACTGCTTCAGGCGCCAGAATCCCGGCTGTTTTCTTTGCCGGTTGTTGTATGCATATGAAGATAAAAGATATTTTATGTATATCCGGCAATTCAGTATAGCCGCTGCAGTTGTGTCGGAAAGACCTGAATAATAAGTTTTCAGCAGAGCTGAGAAGGTCACGCGTCATCAGGGTTGTTTTCACAGGCGTTATTTTCTTAGAACGCGTGGGGGATTCTATCACAAGTGCTGCCGTCTGCCGGCTTAATTTATTTTTAACGATGCAATTCCGCTTGGCGTGCTTGACCGTATCGCCAGTTGTACTTCCCGCGGCGGGCGAGGCGATTCCAGTGCTATGCCGGGAGAAAAAACTGTCGTCGTTCATTGCAACGAGCAATCGGGTATAATCCTGTTTTTTGCCAGAATATTTTTCATGGAAAAGCAGGTTTCCCCTTCAGGTTCCGCCGAACAAGAGCTCGAAGCACAGGCGCTGAGTAAATTCAATGCCGGAAAGTACAAGGATGCCATCGGGTTATATAAAAAACTGCTGCGTGGCACCGACAACGAAAGCTGGCGCAAGCAGTTGGCCCACTGTTATTTGCTGCGGGCGCTGGGCTTTGCGGCAAAGGGCATGTACAAGGAAGCAGTGGTGTTGTGGGAGAATTACCAGGAATTGGTACAGCCTCCTTACAAGGCCTATGACCACTATCTCGCCTGGCTGCTGAATACCGGACAATTTCCTCGGTTCAGGAAATGTCTGCAGCAATTGACTGCCAAACAGATTGACAGGGATTACCGGGAACTGGTGGGTTGGCTGGGGCTGCTGATCATCAGCGGGCATCCAGAATTTCAGCAGGACCTGCCCGGGGATTCGGCTTTCGCCGCACACCTGCAGACCGTGCAGGCAGCATTGCAGGCCCATGGCAACAATGATCCCGAAGCCGTCCAGGCAGTTTTGCAACAGCTGCCGCACCGCTCTGCATTCCGGGATTTCCGGACGCTGCTGAAGGCGGCCTTGCTGGCAACGGAGGCGCCGCAGCAGGCACGCTCCCTGCTGGACAGGATTGCACCGGCATCACCCTATGCGCAAGCCGCCCGTCTGCTCTATGCCTGCACCTGCAGCGGAGCGGCGCTGGCACAGGAAATGACGCGCTTCACCCCCAAACAGCGGCGCATGATCGGGGCGATCAAGGGTCTGAATAAAAAACAATCGGAATTGCTGGAGCAGCTGGCCAAATTCAGGGAGCGTCTGAACGACAAGGCCATGTTCAATCTGGCGATCAGGCACCAGGCGCTTTTTGGGGAGGAATTGGCGCAGGATTTTTGCCGTTCATTGTTGAGAACCTATCCAGCCGGGCGGCGCGATTTCAAGAAACATTTCGCCGGTCTCGATGAATTCGAAGAAAACCGGATGCAGGCGCTGGCCTGCGAGCGCAATGACCAGATTGCCGACGCGGTGCGGCACTGGGAGCTCTGCGTCAGGGCATTGCGGGAGGAGCCCGATGCCGGTGGATTGCGAAGCGCGTTGATTCTGCGCCACATCGCCCATTTCCAGCTGTTCCCTGACAATGTCCTTTCCCTGCAGAGGAGTCTGGATTATGATCCCGATGACAGGGACTGCTATCTGCAGATTTTGCGCGAATATGAGTCCGATCCTGACTCGGCAGAAGACTATAAGACATGGCTGAACAAGGCCCTGCAGAAATTTCCAGACGATATCGATGTGTTGACCCTGGGCCTGCAGTCGGCGGTGCGTCACAAAACCTACAAGAAAGCCGCGCAATATGCCAAAAAAATATTGCAGCGCGATCCCTTGCATACGCTTGCCAAGGAGTTGCTGTTTAGCAGCCATCTGGATCATGCACGGCGGCAGCTGCTGGGCAGGAAATATCATCTGGTTGCCAGGGAAATCGACCAGGCGGACGAACTGCATCCCGGCAAAAGTCAGCATCTGCAGGCGCAATTGCTGCGCGGGTGTCTGAGTTTCGCCACAGGCGACAAAAAAGCGGGTCTGCAGCTGATCACAGAATCACTGGACCGACTCCATGAGGACCCTGTCAATGCCGCTTTTCATGCGGTGATGGAAGCGCTGGCTACAGGGTTGCCGGTTGCGACCATCCTCAGGGAACTGCCGCCGGTGAAAGGTCATTTGCTGTCTGCCCAGGAATTGCGCCGCTTGATCGTGCAGATCGAGCGTTATGCAGAAGTGGATGGCGCGCAGAAAAACATCCACAAGGCACTGGACAAGGTCAAGGCCGTCGTGAAAAAGTCCCTGCAGCAGGACTTTCCGGAGGACCTGCTGCTGTCCTGGTGCCAGACAATGGACCGCATCCGGCATTTCGAGTTGTTGCGCCATGTGGCGAAACTGGCACAAAAGCGATGGCAAAAACCTATCTGGACCTATTACCGGATCTATTCGGAGACCAACGGCGACCCGGAAAAATGTTCCTACCAGGATGTTGTCGCCCTGGAATACATGCAGCAGCAGGCTGTAAGGGCAGGTGATCAACGGGCGATGGCGCTGATCGGTGATTATCTCGAGCGTTGTCATGTGCTGCGGCCGCAGAGCGCGACGGGCTTTTTCGATGATCTGTTCGGCTTCGATGAGGATGACGAGGAAGTCGATGAACCCATGGAGGTTCTTTTCGGCCACCTGCCGGATGACGTATTACAACGGATCGAGGACAAGATGGCTTCGATGCTGAAAAAAGTGACCCCGGAAAAACTGGTTCAGGAAATGGTCGATGTCGTCGGTGGCAAAAAAAATGTCCTGATGGCGATCATGCAGGAACCGGAGCTTTTTTCCGTGTTGATGCTGCTGAATGCCGCCAACAAGCTGGGCATCGATACCGGCGTCAGTGTCGACGAAGTGCTTCGCTATTTCGACATCGACTCCGGATCACCGTCCCGCGCCTTTCCTTTCCCTTTTTAAACCGGTACAGCGTCGATGAAAACACCGTATCAGATCCTTGAAGTCACTGCCGGGGCAGACGACAGTGAGATCAGGCAGGCCTATCTGCAGAAAGTCAAAAACAACCCGCCCGATGCGGACCAGGAAAAATTTCGGGAGATTCAAGCAGCCAATGAGTCCATCAAGGATTACAGAAGCCGCATCCGCTATGAATTGTTTCATGAGCAGACGCTGGATTTCGATGCACTGCTCGACCAAGCCTTTGGCACGGATCAGCCCCGACAAATCGACCATGACCAGTTCATCGACCTGCTGCGCGCAGGAGTTGAAGCGATCGAGCTGGAGAGCATCACCATCGAACCTGAGAAAACATGACCTCGGAAACACAGAAGAATGCACTGCTGGAGGAATTTCAGCAGTTTTTGCAGCAAGACGCCGCGCCAGGCTTCAGCCCCGATGAGCAGCCGGACCTCAATACCCTGCTCATGGAGATGGCAGGGCTGAAAACGGAAGTCAAGGCGGAATCCAGGCAGTTCAAAAACACCCTGGATACGCTGGGTACGGCGCTCGCTGCCGTGCAGGAGGACAACAAGGCGCTGTCCGAGGAACTGCGGGCATCCTCCGAACGCATGCAGCAGCGGCAGGATGAAGTCATGCGCACGCTGCTGCTGGAGATGGTCGATATCCAAGACCGCCTGCTGGGCGGCCTGGAAGTCCTGCGCAATTACCACCCAGACACAGCCCTGTTCAGACGGTCCAGGAAAAAGGACGTGAATTTCATCAGGCAGTTGCAGGAAGGGCAGGCCATGACCGCCAGACGTTTCGCGCAACTGCTGCAGCGTCATGATGTCACGCCGCTGGAGTGCATCGACAAGCCATTCGATCCCGTCACCATGCATGCCGTGGAAACGGACAGTGATCCGGAGCGTGAGAACGGCATCGTCCTGGAAGAATTACGCAAGGGCTTTCTGTATCGCGGCCAGGTATTGCGGCTGGCGGAAGTCAGGGTCAACAAAACTGATTACAAGGTAAAAACACGCCATGAATGAATTGATTATCGGCATCGATCTGGGCACCACCAATTCCGAAGTGGCGGTTGTCGAGCAGGGACAGGTCCGAGTTCTCGATGACGGTGGAAGAAAAATCCTGCCTTCCTTTGTCGGCATCGATGACAATGGTGAAATTCTGGTCGGGGAAAGGGCAAGAAACCAGTATCTCGTCTATCCCGAGCGGACCATCAAATCCATCAAACGGCTGATGGGCGAGGATACCCATGTCGATCTGGCGGGCCAGGCCTATACGCCGCAGGAAATTTCCGCGATCATTCTCAAACGCCTGAAGACGATTGCCGAAACCAGCCTGGGCCAGATGGTCAGCAAGGCGGTCATTACCGTGCCGGCGTATTTTTCCGATGCCCAGCGGCAGGCCACGCGGGATGCCGGTGCAATCGCCGGGCTGGAAGTGGTGCGCATGATCAACGAACCGACCGCAGCGGCGCTTGCCTACCATCACGACCAGTCTGCAGCGCAGCGCATGCTGGTTTACGATCTGGGCGGCGGCACCTTCGACGTCTCGGTGGTCAACGTGGAAGGCGGCGTGGTCGAGGTGCTGTCCAGCCATGGCGACAACCATCTGGGAGGGGACGACTTCGATCAGCGGATCATCGATTACCTGCTGGATCATCTCCGGGAAACCTATGGCGTCGATGCCAGCAAAGACAGCAAGGCCATGGCGCGCATCGTGCGGGCTGCGGAGAACGCCAAATTCCAGCTTTCCGACCAGCCCTATGCAAGGATCGAAGAAGAGTATCTGCTGGAGCACGACGGTTCGCCCGTGCACTTGTCGGTGGAACTGTCGCGCATGGTCTACGAAGAGATGATCGAGGACTGCATCGATGCCACCTTCGATGCGCTGCATATCGCCTTGAAGGGGGCGAAAATGACCGCCGCCGATATCGATGAAATCATCCTGGTGGGCGGTTCCATCCGCACGCCCTGCATTCGCGAGCGTTTGCTCGATGAATTTGGTTTCGAACCCCATGGCGAACTCGACCCGGAATTGTGCGTCGCCATGGGCGCTGCCATACAGGCGGCCATGATCGGCGGCCAGCAGGTGGATACGGTGCTGGTGGACGTGACGCCCTATACCTACGGCACCAGCGCCATCGGCATGCTGAATGGTGAATACTATCCCTTCACCTATGTGCCGATCATCCATAAGAACAGTGTCCTGCCGATACGCAAGAGCGATGCCTTCGCCACCAGCTTCGATGGCCAGGAAGTCGTCGATGTCACCATTTATCAGGGCGAGGATCCGGATGCCCTGAACAACGTCAAAAGCGGTGAATTCAGGATCGAGGGCTTGCAGGATGTCGAGGCGGGAAATATCATCACCCTGACGCTGGAACTGGATCTCGATGGCATCCTGCATGTATCCGCCCAGGAAAAAGAGACCGGTCTGGAAAAATCCATCACCATAAAGAATGCCTTGTCCCGCTTTGAAAGCGCCGCACTGGATACCGCCAAACAGCGCATCACCTCCCTTTTCGGGCAGATGGAGACCGGTCCCGACGTTGTAGAGCCGCATGAGGAAGAGGAGGAAACGTCCACGGCTCCGGAAATCGAAGCGGCAAAAAAACTGATCGCAAAAGCCGAAAGCCTGTTCGATCAGGTTTCCGCCGAAGACAGGGAAGACATGATCGATCTGATCGAAACGCTGAGCAACTGCATCAAAGCCAACGATATCGAAGGCCTGGCCGAACCCAGTGAGCAGCTGGCCGATATCATCTATTATCTGGAATCCTGATGCCGCGTTGCCCCTGCTGCAATGCCCGTTTGCGGGGAGCAGCCGTCTGCCCGCGCTGCCAGGCGGATTTGTGTGCGGGCATCGCTGCCGGGCAGGCGGCCCGCTGGTGGCTGGGCAGGGCGATCGACGACTGGCAGGCTGGCAGCCGGGAACAGGCTCTGCAGGCTCTGCAGCGCTCCCTGTGGCTGGAAAAGACTCCCCTGGCAGTGCATTTTCGCAATTTCCTGATCGCGCAATGCCGGAAGGAATTGCTGGAATTTCTGGCGCAAAAGGAACTGTTTTTGGCGAAACGGCTGCTCTATCGCTGCCGCAGCCTGCTGCCCTTGAGCGGTCAGCTGCGGCAACTGCAAACCTTTACCGATTACCTGCTGGTAAAACAGGGCTTCGAGGCAGGTGCGTTACAGGAAGCCGCGGGTCAGGAGTGATCCTGTTTCGCGCGGCATTAGGTGACTGTCAATCCGGAAGCGGGACTTCAGTCCCGACCTGGCCTGGCTGAACCCAGATTGGTGTCGGCGCAGTGCTTTTGTCATGATGCGCCGGCTAGCGATCAATCGATGACTGCCAGGTCGCTCAGGCAGAACCACCATCATCATGAGCCGGACTCCAGTCAGGCTCAAGCACATTTCGAAGGCAAGGCGCATGGAAAAAAAATATCCAGCAACGGCGGAAAAAGACATCATCGAAACAGTCGCGAAGCAGCATGAATACTTCAAGACCGGCGCTACCAGGAGCTGCCAGAGCCGTATCGACAATCTGCTCAGGCTGAAGGCGGCGTTGACCGACCATGAAGCCGATCTCACCCAGGCCTTGAAGCAGGACCTGGGCAAGCCCGAATTCGAGGCCTACCTGTCGGAAACGGGTTTCACGCTGCACGACCTGTCCATGACCATCGGCAAGGTGAAAAAATGGATGCAGCCGAAAAGGACCCTGACATCGTTGTTGACGCAGCCCAGCAGCAGCCGCATTCATTACTCGCCGCTGGGCGTGAACCTGATCATCGCGCCCTACAATTACCCTGTCAACCTGACTTTTTCACCGCTGATTGCCGCCATTGCCGCCGGCAATACCGCCGTGCTGAAAACCTCGGAGATGACCCCGGCCTGCAGCGCCGTCATTCAGCGGTTGATTTCCGAGACCTTTCCCCAAGAATTTATCGCCCACATCGAGGGCGAAGTGAAGGAGACGACCATTCTTCTGCAGCAGAAATTCGACCACATCTTCTTCACCGGCAGTCCTAGGGTGGGGGCCATCGTCATGAGCGCGGCGGCAAAGAACCTGACCCCGGTGACCCTGGAACTGGGCGGCAAGAGCCCCTGCATCGTACACGAAGATGCCAAACTGGACATTGCCGTGAAGCGCATCGTCAACGGCAAATTCCTCAATGCCGGCCAGACCTGCATAGCGCCCGATTATGTATTGGTGCACAAGGCCGTCGAGGAGGCGTTTTTGTCCCGGCTGAAGGACCGTATTGTCCATGTCTATGGTGAGGATCCGAAACAGAGTCCCGATTTTGGCCGCATTATCAACAGCAGTCATCTGCAGCGCATCTCGGCAATGATCGATGCCCAAAAAGTCGTGGTCGGCGGACAATGCGACGCCGATGCCTTGTATATCGCACCGACGGTGCTGCGCAACGTCACCCTGGACGACAGGGTGATGGCGGAGGAAATATTCGGCCCGGTGCTGTCGGTGTTGAGCTACCAACTGCTCGACGAGGTCTACGCCATCGTCGACCGGCTGCCGCATCATCCCCTGGCCTGCTACCTGTTCAGCGAAAACCAGGCCGTGCAGCGCGAGGTCCTCGACAATATCCAGTCCGGAGGGGCCTGCATCAACAACTGCGTCTTTCACGTGGCGAATCACTACCTGCCGTTCGGCGGCGTCGGTGAAAGCGGCATGGGTGCCTATCATGGATTCCATGGCTTCGAGTGCTTCTCGCACAAGAAAGGCGTGCTCAAATCCGCAACGTGGATAGACGTGCCGTTGACCTATGCTCCCTATGGCGGCAAGATCAAGCTGTTGAGAAAGATCATGAAATGATGTCGGCCGGCGGCAATGACAAAAGCCGGTTATTGCCGCAATTGACGCAGTGCCTGGCGCAGGTGATTGAAACCAATCTTTTCCTGCTCCAGGCGAAGATTGACGCCAAAGTCATTGTCGCAAAGCGCCCGATAGAGCCGGTTTTCCGTATCTGTCAGTCTTTTCAAGTCGTCGTGTCTGGGCCTGTCTTCCACGCCCCAGGCATGCCGGTGCGCCAACAGGGTCGCTTCATCCATCAGCAGGCTTCGGGTTTCCGGCAGCGTTTCCCGCAGCTGGTTGAGAATGGCGAAGCCGTGGGTGTCGATATCGCCCCAGTAGTAGCCCCGGCAGTTCTTCAGCCAGCCGGCGTCGGCCAGAGCCTCGAAGCCATAGCCCGCGCCAAACAGTACCAGGCTGCGTGCGCAAGCTGGAAAACTCAGGAAGTTGATTTCGTTTTCGGTGATGAAGATTCGGCTGACGCTGTCCTGTATGGCCGGGTGCCGTCCCAGTTGCTGGAAATCCCGGCGAGTCAAGGTGATATCCCGGTCTTTGCCGGGCAAAAGCTGAATAGCACTATCCAGAACCCGAAAGCGCACCCGCAGCGGTTTCTGCCGGAAGCCGTAGCGCAGCGCAAACTGCGACGCCCCTCGCGCCTGTTCATCGATGCAATCGCCGGGCAGAACGCGGTCCAGCAGGGCCATCAGCGTACCGCGATGGCTTTCGATGAACTTGCTGTCGATGCCGGCAATGTCGACTTCGCGGATATAGATGCCGGGGCGGGGATTGTCCCTGATCCAGTCGACCACATCCAGCAGCTTCGGCCATTGCCCGGCCAGATCCAGCGCCTTGACGGGATGTTTCCTGATCCACTCCAGCAGAACCGGCTGCTGCCACCGGGTGATTTCCAGCAGATCGGAAAAGCGCCGTAATTCCTGTTTCTTGCCCAGCAGACTGACGGCGCTGTCCAGGTCATCCAGCCAGATTGAATCGGGGATGCGGTTTTCACCCAGCACCCGATGCTGCACGGTTTTCATCTCGACACGCAAATGCCGGACTTTCTGGATCTGGACGATCCAGTCGCGGACCGCATCGAAGCGCTCCGACAGTTCCCTGCTGGACGGCTTTTTCAACGGTAACCGCCTGGGAAAATACGGCTCTTCCTCCAGCAGCGAGGCCAGCAAGCGTCCCCTGTCCCATAACTGCTGCACCTGTCGCTGCAGGTCTTTGCTCGTAGTCCAGTTCATTGCCTTGCCGGCGGGACTGAAGTCCCGGCTTCACGGAAACGGGATTTCAGTCCCGTATTGCTATGCATATGAGATTATTCATAAATACCATAAAACCTGGAACCAGTAATATTGCAATCACGCAGTTTCAAGGGGTTGTTTTTGATGTAGGTGTACACAACTGAAAAATGCTTTTCATCCCGGATCGCTTTGTCATAATAGTCACGGGCCCAAAATCGCCCAGATTTCCCCATTATTCCGTTGATCATTCTAGAACTGGACCCTTTGATATTCTGCATCAGGGAAGCCAGGCTTTCCAATGGCCTGATCAGTAAATGTACATGGTTGGGCATAATACTGAAAGCAATCAGTTCATACCACAAGCCGTCCTGCTTTTTTAAAAAATCATACAAGGTCGTCAATACATCCCCTTGCAAGTATGCACCCCGACAGGAAGTGTCCAGGTATCGATCGATATCAAGCTGCTTCCTGTCATTGGATTTGTTTTGTAAAGACAATTTCTTCAGGTAGCCATCCATGCTGTCGAAGGTGCGGAAAGTAATGAATTGGTAGTGGCCAACAAGATCAAGATGGGGCAGATGCGTGTATTTCATTTTTCGCCTGTTGAGTGCTGATGGCGGGACTGAAGTCCCGCTTCCTCGTTTCATGAAACAAAAGCAGTTTTTGGAATTGGGACTTCAGCCCCGCTCAGCTCAGGCGAGGACGAAGTCCCGCTTCCACACTCTCATTGCAGCCGGTTCTTCTCCTCGCGATATTCCTCGATGCTCAGGTTGCGGATCTTCGAGGCGCTGCCGCCTTCGTTGTGCACGAAGCCGACATTGGCGACATAGGGTTCGATGATGTGGATTTTCTGCAACGGGGTGATGATCAACAGCTGCAGGTTCAGCTGCTCGAACAGTTTCAGGCCGTATTCGGCGGATTCGTCCGAGCCGCGGCCGAAGGCTTCGTCGATGACCACGAAGCGGAAGGAACGGGAGCGCAGCTCGCCCCATTCCAGGCCGAACTGGTAGGCGAGGCTGGCGGCCAGGATGGTGTAGGCGAGCTTTTCCTTCTGGCCGCCGGATTTGCCGCCGGAATCGGAGTAGTGTTCGTGCTCGCTGTCGTCTTCGCGCCAGCGTTCCGATGCCGCGAAGCTGAACCAGTTGCGGACATCGGTGACTTTGTTCGTCCAGCGTCTGTCCTGGTCGGAAAGCCCCTCGCGACCCCGGAAGCGTTCGATGATGCCTTTCACCTGCAGGAATTTGGCTTCCGAATACTGCTCGTCTTCGGAGCCGGTCAGGCTGCCTTCGGTGCAGCTGCGCAGTTCGCTCTGGAAGTCGCGGATATCGGCGTCCTGCGTGGCCTGGGCCTCGAGCAGGATATAACGGCCCGGGTTGTAGTTGATTTGGGTCAGGGATTCGTTGATCTGGGCGATGCGCTCCTTGATGGTTTCCCGTTCGCGGTTGAGCTGGGACTGGAAGTTGGCCACTTCGCGGATGGTGTTTTCATTGAGCAGTTCCTTGAAGCGGGCCTCGAAGCGCGGCAGCCCGTCGGCCTCCAGGTCCTCCAGCATCTGCCGGTACTCGTCCGCCGCTTCCAGCGCTGCATCCACTTCCTGGGTTTCCAGCGGGTAGCTGCTGTTGTAATCGCTCATGGCCTTGATGATGCGGTCGCGCAGGCTTCTGATTCTGCGGTCCTCGTTGTCGATTCTTTCCTGCAGCCAGCGGCGCAGCTCCTGCTCCCGGTTGTCGCAGGATTCCACGCTCAGGGTATGTTCACCCAGCGCCTCCGGCCGCAGTTCCTCCAATGCGGCAAACCAGGGCCGGCTGGCCTGGCTTTCCTCGCTGGCAAGCAATTCCGCCAGCTGCCGGTGCAGGTTTTCGGTGTCTTCCAGTTTCTGTTCGGTTTTGGCCTGCTCCTTCTTGGCTCCATCCAGCTGCTGTTCCGTCTGCCGCCGCGCCTGCTCCCGTTCCTCCAGGCGCTGCGTCAGCATCTGCAGCAGATCGGAGGCTGCCTGCAGCTGGCGCAGTTCTTCGTTGAGCCGGTCCACGGACAGCACCAGCGGCTGCCAGTCCAGCTCCTGGAAATCCCGGTATTCCTCCAGCTTGTTCAGGGATTCCAGCAGCGCATCAATGTCCTGCAATTGCTCTTTCAGGGTGCTGATGTGTCCGGCGAGGTCGGCAATGGCGCTTTCCAGGGGTCTGGCTTCGGCTTCCAGCGCGGCGATCTTGTCGCGGTTGTTCCAGCCCAGCACATAGCGACGCCGGTCACCAATGGCATGGCGGTCGTCCTTTTCGTGGCGCTCGCCCGCCGACTTGATCTGCCCCTGCCGGGTGATGGCCCGCTTCTCCCTTCGGAACTGCTCCTGGTCGGCGCAGCAGGCGACATCGAAGCGGTGCGCAATTTCCTGCTCCAGCCAGGCGTAGAATTCCGAATCAGGCTTGATGGACAGCTTGTACACCAGGGAATCGGGGTGCAGGGTGGGCATGCTACGGCGCAGGTTTTCCCGTACCCGGTAATAGACCAGCCGGCCGCGCAAATGGGTGGCATCCACCCAGGCTGCCACTTGGCGGTAATATTCATCGGGCACCAGCAGCGACAGCCCGAAGTTGCGCAGCAGGCGTTCGATGGCTCCCTGCCAGATTTTTTCCTCTTCCCGGACCTGAATCAGTTCCCCGGCGAAGGGTAGTGCCGCCTCATCGAGGCTCAGCGCCTGGCACAGGGCGTCGCGGATGCTGATCTGGGCCTGTTCGATATTGCTGCGCCGGGATTTCAGACCGGCGATGTCCTGGCTGATGGCTTCATGCTGCTGGCGCTTGCCAAGAAATTCGAATTCCACGTCGCGCAGCCGGTTCTGCGTCTCCGCCTGGTTCTGGCGGATTTCCTCGCGGCGCTGTTGCAGGAGCTGCTGCTGGGTCAGGAAGGCGTCTTCCGTTTCGGCGGGCTGCAGCTGCAGCGGCTGGAGCAATTGCGCATAGCGTTGCGCCCGCGTCTGACGCTGGTTGCGCTGTGATTCGGTTTCCTGGATCTGGCTCTTCAGCCGCTCGATACGGTCGCCGCCGTTGTCGGCGATCTGCTGCTTCAGTTCGGCTTCTTCGCTGCGCTGTCGGCGGACGCTGTCGTCCAGCCTGACGATTTTGTTCTGGTATTTCTGCAGTTCCCCTTGCAGGCGCACCATGCGCTCTTCCAGCAGCAGCGATTTCTGCGCGGAGAAATAGGCCTTCAGCGCCTCCCGGCAATGCCGCCAGCGGCTGACCTGCTCGCTCAATTGCTGGTGACTGCCGCAGTCGGCGATCAGCGGCGTCAGCAGCTCGATTTGCCGCCGGGCCTTTAGGACCGCTTCGTGGGCCCGGTTCAGGTCGTCGAAATGCTCGATCAGGGCCTTGATGCGGGAGGCGACATCGAAGGGCTCCAGCATGTGATTGCGCACGAAATCGGTCAGGTTGCCGACGGATTTCATCGATACGGTCTGATGGAAAAGATCCAGCGCCTGCTCGTTGTCGATGCCGAAGCGGCGCCGGAACCAGGCGCCATACTGGGGGAAACGGTCCATCACTTCCACGCCGGATTTGCGCAGGCGCTTCTTCAGGGCGGTGATCTCGGTGCCGAACCCGGAGAAATCCCGGGTGATGGCCAGATCCCGTTCGGCGCCGACGAAGAAGCGTTCCGGCTGGGCCTGCAGGTCCTTCATCCAGAACACCTGCGCCAGGGTCACGGTCAGGTCGTAGCCCTGGTTGTGAAACACGCCCAGGATCACCGAGTAGCTGTTCTGATCGCGCAGGGCGACAGGGCGTGCCTTGCCGGCCGTTTCATGACGTTCGGATTTGTAATAGCCGAGGACATAGGAGCGCAGCGACCGTTCCTTCTGATCGGCGCCCGCCGCCTTGTTGTAGGCGACCCGCTGGACGGGCACCAGCAGCGTGGTCACGGCATCCACCAGCGTGGATTTGCCGGAGCCGATATCGCCGGTCAGCAGGGCGTTCCTGCCATCCAGATGCAGGGTCCAGACGCGCTGGTCGAAGGTGCCCCAGTTGAACACTTCCAGACGCTGCAGACGGAAGCCTGTGAGCGCGTCATCGTCGGTGAAATCCAGCTCCAGATTGACCGGTTCAGGCATCTTGTTCATCTTTGTCGCCTTGCAGCCGCTGCTGGTACTGTTCCAGTTTCTGGTCGAATTCCGACAGCCATTGCGCATCGACGAAGGCCTTGATGATGCGCCGCACCTCGTAATGGGGCGGCTGGGCGCTGTTCTGCTGTTTCAGGCGGCGTAGAAAACCCAGTTCGATGATCTTGTTGATATGCCGGTCCACCTGGTCCACCAGTCTGGCCTCGTTGCTGCTGTCGGGCAGGAACACCCGGATCAGCTCGATGATTTCATCGCGGCTCAGGATCAGCCGGGTATCGCCGCCGCCGGCATCGGCCTCGGCCAGTTTTTTGCGCAGCAGGGCCAGCAGCAGACTGACCGGAAAGGACAGGGGGCGCCGGGCCACCAGCCTCGGCAGCACCTCGCTGGCTTCAGCGGCATCGTTTTCCTCCTGCCGCGCGCGCAAGAAGGCATAGCCTTCCGCTTCATCGAGGATCAGCTGCAGGCCCAGTACCGCGACATAGTCGCGCACCCGGGCCTGCAGCTGTAATAGTTGGTCCCAGCGATGGGGGGCATTGTCCTGGTAGACAACGCCCTTGAGCAGCTGGATCAGCAGTGTCGAAAGTGCCGACGCCTGTTCATCGGGCGCTTTTTCCAGCGTGGTATCGTCTGTCATCATGAAGAAATATTGTCAACTTTCCCGGAGCCGGGACTTCAGTCCCGCAATCCTGTATTTTGTCGGGACTGAAGTCCCGCTTCCAAAACACCATTATAAGGCAATGCGCTATCCCGTTCTGGCTAAGTCACCAGGAAAAAATAACTTGAACATCTTGCATCTCGCCTTCATGCCATCTTTGGCCGAACCTCAATCACAGAATCCTCAACGTAGCGCTGCTACGCCTGCGGTTCCGCTCAATCGGTTCGATCAAATCTGACCTGAATTCGAGCGCAATATTGTCCAACTGTAACTACTCACCCATAGTAAAACAAGCCCCTATGGGTGGTCTGTGGAGGAAGTGTCTTTGGCAGGGATGCCAAAGTCAAGCCTGCAGGGATGTATTCACGGCGTCTTCCGGAACAGACTACCCATAAGGGCCCGAGTAGTTACGTCCAACTTATTTTACCTGGCTCCTATAAAAATGATGCGCGGCAGCCTGGCCTTGCGTGTCACGGTACGGCCGGCAGCATCTTCGGCCTGCCAGGCAATCCAGTCCTCGACAGTTTCATCGACGACCATTTTGAAGCGGCTGCCGTCATGCTCCTCACTGGCCAGTTCCAGGTAGGCCAGCAGTTCCGCCAGGCCGAGCTGCAGCGGGCGGGTGCGGCACAATTCGGTCAGCGCGATCTGGGACTTGTTCTGCAGGGACTGGCGGATATGCCGGGCCAGTTCTGCCTTGTCCACGACCACCTGGGAAAACAGCGCGTCGGCATCGAGATTTTCATCGCCTTCCTGCAGCTGGGTGTTGGCCAGTCTGATTTTCAGCGGCGGCTTGTACAGGGGCTTTTCCATGGGCAGCTCGATGCCGGCCGAGACGTCATCGATAAACAGGAAATCCCCGGCGGTCGCGCTGGAAAACAGGTCTTCCCGCATGTCCAGGGTTTTGCTTTCGATGCCGCGCAGAATCTCCATGATGCGCTTGTTTTCCAGCCACGCCTGATCGTCCAGGAAGCGGCGCAACTGCTGCGACAACAGTGCCACGGTGCGTTGGGTATGTTCACCGGCTTCCAGCCAGTCATAATGGATGCGCCGGGTGCGTTTGTCGGGTTTGAGGGCATCGATGGCGGGCAGTTCCAGCACCTGCTCCAGCATCTCGGTGAATTGCTCCTGACGCTGGGGTGACATCAGAAAGTCCCAGAAGGCCCGGAAGCTGTTGCCCTGGTCGGATTCGGCGATGGCGTCGCGGTCGCCCATGATGGTTTCCAGCAGTTCGCCCTTTTGTTTGTCCCATTGAGCGATCTGTTCGCGTACATTGCGGTCCAGCTGCCGGAAATTGTATTCCACCTCGCGAAAATCCGACAGCAGTTCCCGTGCCTGCTGATTGAACTGCATGAAGCGGTCCTTCAGCGCGGTGTCGTCCAGCATGCTGACCTGCCCCTGCACCACCTGGGCGATTTCCCGGTCGAGCTCCTCGCGGCGTTTCTGCAGTTCCCTGAGGCGCGTTTCCGGGTCGGCATGGCTGCCTTCGTGCAATTGCCGGAGCAGGTCGAAGAGCATCAGCAGGCGCGATTCGGTGCCGACGAAACTGCGCTGGTTCAGCGATTCCAGCCATTGGATCGCTTTTTCGGTGGCCGGGGTCAAATCGAACTGCACCTCATCGGAATCCTGCCGGTAAAATTTGCGCAGCCAGCCTTTTTCCGGTGCCGCCCAGTCGTTCAGATAGTCCAGCGCCGATTTGGGGAACTTGTCCGCACCCAATTGTTCGCGCAGTACAAACAGTTCGTCTTCCAAAGCCTCGACCAGGTCCGACTGGGGCATGACGCGCATGTTGCGGCTGACGAAGACCTTGTCGAAGAAACTGGCGATCAGGGGCGCATGGGGGCTGGTGAGCAGCCGCCAGGCAGGGTGCTTGCTGCGCAGGGAGTCCAGGGTCGAATAGTCGAGGGGCATGGGTGTTCAGAGGGTTTGCTTGCTGGAGATTGATTCGGTCGGCCGGAGAAAAAGATTGCCGGGGTGTGATCCTGCAGCAACATCCGATTGTACAGGAAAAAGTATCCTGTTCAACAGGATATACGCGCCCTCCATCAATATCCGGAAAGGTGCTGGAAACGGGACTTTGATCCCGTGCCAGACGTGTGGCGGTTTTTCCATTTGTTGCGGGTTGTTTCGGTTGCCCGATGCCAATACGGGGCGGACCATCCATGACTCCAGACCGTGCTGAAGAAAAATGACTCACCAGAGTACCAGCGTGATAGGCGTAGCGTAAAATTACCGGTAGAATAAGCCGCTGTCACCCGTAACTGATTTTTCATCCCGAAACAACATCCTGTCAAGAGAACACACAATGCTGGCTACCAAGCGTTACGAATACCTGCCCATCGAACAAATCGAATTTCACCATGCCCTGACCAATCATCGCGACCTGGATCGTTCCAAGGTTGCGCATCTCGAGAGGGACATCATTCGCAATGGCTTGCTGGAACCTCTGGTGGTGTGGGAACGCAACGGAAAAGAATATTATCTGGTGGGGGGATTCCATCGGATGGAAGCGATTCAGGGCATCCGCCAGTCGCACCCTGGATATTTCGACCGGATCGATGTGCGTATCGTTGCCGGGGATCCGGACGAAATCAAGGCGCTCAATCTCAAGCTCAATTCCGACCGCGTCGACACGCGGATAACGGATTATTTCCAGACCATCATCTATCTCAACAATGCCAATTGGGCCAAGGACCGCATCGGCGAGTTCTTCGACAAAAGCGTCAGCTGGATCGACGACATCATACGCTATGCCCCGCTGACCACCGAAGCGATGCGTGAAAAGCTCGCCAGCGGCGAACTTTCCTGGACGCGGGCCAAGGAAATTCTGCGCAAGAGCCTGAAGGCGCCGGCCGGTAATGAAAAAGAGATCATCGAGAAGGAGCTGTCGAAGCCGGTGCGGCCGGTTGCCAAGCCGCTGCCCATGCAGTCGACGATCAAGCGCGTGTCGAATGTCTTGAATTCAGAGCCCAAACGGACGTTCAAGGTTGACACCCGGGACCTTTATTCACTGCTGGTGACGCTGCGTGGAAAAAATGTCGAGCAGGAACATATCGATCGTGTACGCACGGCTTTTCCGATACTATGGGATGAAGACCAGGGCCGCTAGTCGGGACTGACATTACGGCATTTCAGCAAAGACTCGAACTCGAGGTGCGCCGCAAAAAACAGGGCTTCAACAGCAGCGGCGCTTTGATGGGTATTCGAGCCTGGCGGATGAAGGGAATCCCGGCAGGGCAATAATTCCCGCCAGGGCGGCAGGATGTTCCAGGCCGATTGCCGGGACGCATTGCGGGTTGACTGGGTAGCTGGCAGCTATTCGGAATCGACGGCTGGCAGGGTGTTTTTTTCTTTCAACACCGGCTTGGTCCTGGTCAGCTTCTGTTTGTTCTCCAGCGTGACCTGGGAGGAATGATTGTCTGCGGTTTCGGGCTCTTCTGTCGCCTCTGACTGTTCGGCGATCACCTTTTCATCGGCCTGGATGCCGATGTGAAAGGCGGCGAAACCGGGCATGACGAATTGGTTCAATGCCATGCCGATGATCCGGCCTTTGAAAGGGGAAACCACGGTTTTGCGTACGTTGGTAATGGGATCGGTAATGGTGCCCAGCTGTTCTCCGGGGTCGACCTTCTTTCCCAGTTCGACCTCACTGAACAGGATACCTCCCTGGTTTGCCCGTACCCAGACGGACTTGTAGTAAATGGGTTCCGGATCACCCCAGAAACTGGAGTAATCATACATGCCGAGTTTGTTCATCAGGGTGCGGATGCCTTTTACGCCGTGCGCCACCTGCTCTTCCTGGAGGCGCATGGGTTCGCCAGCTTCCAGGGTGACGGCAGGAATGCCGATGTCGACTGCCGCGCGTCGCAGCGTGCCGATCGCCCCCTTGCTCTGCACGATGACCGTCGCCCCAAACCCTTCGGTGATTTCGACGACTTCCGGTTTGCTCAGGTCGGCGCGCAATTGGGGAAGGTTGGTGCGATAGAATGAGCCGGTATGCAGATCGACGAGGGCGTCGCATCTGGAGATGATTTCCTGAAAAAACGAATGGGCGATTCTCGCGGCGGAACTGCCATTGGGGTCTCCGGGGAAAAAACGGTTCAGATCCCGCCTGTCGGACAGGTAGCGGGAGGCGCGCCGGAATCCCTGGAGGTTGACGATGGGTACGCCGACCACGGTGCCGGATAATTTGTCCACTTTCAGATTGTAGAGTACCCGGCGGACGATTTCGATGCCATTCAGTTCATCGCCATGCACGGCCGCAGTCAGGCAAAGCACTGGCCCCGGCTTGACCCCGTTGACGACCAGCACCGGCGTCGGCGCGGAAATGCCCTGAAAAGACTGTTCCGGCAGCCAGGACAAGCGTGTGGAGGTGCCGGGTGCGATCTCGGCGCCCAGCATCAGAAAGGGCCGCTTGTGAAGTGGTTCCTTGCTGCCGCTGTCGTCCACAGGATCCGCTGACGTGCCAGAAGCCGCGGGTTCGGTGTCCGACGTTTGCGTTGGCGCAACGATCTCGCCCGGGCTGATCGGTTTTTCCAGATCGACATTTTTTGCTCTCGGGGCGGCGGCGACAACTTCCGGAATATCTCCGGGATTCCTCCTGTCCTTTGCTTTGGTCAAGGAGGGGCTTGCACCCCGATTGCTGTCGGCATCGGCCGTAGCCCCATCAGGGGCGGTTTTTATAGCCGGTACGACGATAGCCGGCAAAACACCCGGTTTATTGGCGGCTGTCGGATCGTTTATGCGGGGGGGCGGCAAATACCCGCGGCAAGACGGAATCAGCCAGCAGCAGCGCTAGAATTATTAGTTGACGCCGCACAACAAATCGCCTGTCAGCCAAGGGGCTGGGGGGTAAAGGACGGGTTGGTTTTTTTGGCTTCGTCACAGGCTTTCCGGGTCGATGTTGCGTGCGTCAGTGAGTATGCAGTTGCTGATCATTTGCTTGGCGTGTATGCGCAATTCAATATCCGGTGTTTTTTTCCTGCCGCCGTTGCTGAGCGGGCGGTTGAAGGATAAACGCCGCTTGACAAGCGCGGCGCATACAACCCGGCTTGGGCGAAAAATTCTGCACCGGATTGACTTTAAGAATAGTGTCAACCGAAGCGCTTTTCAAGATTCGCGGAAAATTGCACGCGTGCGTTGCCGCCAGGGGTGGCGCTGAAGCATCCTGCATTTTCCCCGGCAGGTGACAGGGCGGACATCGGGCCAGTGTCGGGATGTGGCGGTAGACTCTGAACCGCTTGGGCAGTGTTGTCGCTTTGCCCAACGGCGATAGTGCGGAGGGGCTGTGCGAAAACTAATGCCTATGATACCCCATGTACCGGGGCTGTGTAATAATGAAATGCGGTTACTACTCGGGGCCCCTGTGGGTGATCTGTTCCGGAAGACGCCGTGAATACGTCCCTGCAGGCCTGGCTTTGGCATCCCTGCCAAAGACACTTCCTCCACAGACCACCTGCAGGAGCTTCTTCCGATAGGGGTGAGTAGTTACGAAATACGTATTACGAAATGCGCAGATTATGAGGCAGTGCCATGTTGATCAAGACAGAAACGACCATTCCCAGCAGTGAAATAACCGGCAAATCCGTGTTTTTGTCGCGCAGGAAGTTTATCCAGGCCGCCGCCGGCGCTGCAACAGCAGTATTGTCGGGCGGATTGCTGTCCACCCCGGCCCGGGCCGCTGGGAAACGATACGCCGACGTTCCGCAGGGGCCCTATTCGGCGCAGCTGCCGGTCACCGATTTGGAATATGTGGCCAATTACACGAATTATTATGAATTCACCACCAACAAGGAGGATTCCACCCGGCTGGCAAAGGTGCTGCCCACTTCGCCATGGACCGTGACCGTGGAAGGCGCCGCGGAAAAAACAGGCGTGTTCCATCTCGAGGATCTGTTGAAAAACCATCCGCTGCAGGAACGCATCTACCGTTTCCGCTGCGTCGAGGCATGGTCCATGGTGGTGCCGTGGATCGGCTTTCCGCTGCGGGATCTGCTGAAGCGTCTGCGGCCCACCTCCAGGGCCCGCTTTGTGGAATTCACCACGCTGTACGATCCAAAGCTGATGCCCGGGCAGCGTTCTTCGGTGCTGCACTGGCCCTATGTCGAGGGTCTGCGCATCAACGAGGCCATGCATCCGCTGACGCTGCTGGCGACCGGCATGTATGACGACCCGCTGCCCAACCAGAATGGTGCACCGCTGTGCCTGATCGTACCCTGGAAATATGGCTTCAAGAGCATCAAGGCCATCGTCAGAATCCGCCTGCTGCAGGACATGCCGAAGACGGCCTGGAACAGGAGCGCGCCCGGTGAATACGGGTTTTACGCCAACGTCAACCCCCATGTGCCTCATCCGCGCTGGAGCCAGAGGACGGAGCTGTTCAATGGCTATGCCGAGCAGGTGGCATCACTTTACACGGGCATGGATCTGAAAAAATATTTCTGAATGCGCATGGCAGGCAGAACAAACCAGGAGCTGGTCGTGAAGATTCCGGTTTTTGCTGTCTGTCTGCTGCCGTTTGGCTGGCTGCTGGCCGACACTTTCCTGCAGCGACTGGGAGCCAATCCCATCGAAACGCTGCATTTTCGCACCGGCGACTGGACCCTGCGCTTTCTGTGCCTGACCCTGGCGCTGCACCCGCTGAAGACACTGAGCGGGCAGGCCTGGCCGCTGCGCTTCCGGCGCATGATCGGCCTGTTCACCTTTTTTTACGCCACGCTGCACATGCTGGTGTACGTGGCGCTGGACCAGTCCTTCTCCTGGGCGCAGATCCGGGATGAAATACCGGAAACCCCCTATGTGGTCGTGGGCCTGTCGGCCTGGGTCCTGCTGCTGCCGCTGGCGCTGACGTCGACGAAAAACATGCAGCGGCGCCTGGGCAGGAACTGGAAGAAATTGCATCGCCTGATTTATGTCAGCGCGGTTCTGGCGCTGTGGCATTACTTCTGGCTGGTCAAGGAGGACTACGGCGAGCCGCTGTTCTACAGCGTGCTGGTCTTGCTGCTGCTTGGCTTCCGGTTGGCGCAGGCGTTCAGGAAATTGAGGTGGGCCAGTGTGCTGTTTTTTTTGAATG
>JANEMG010000500.1 GCA_024511045.1 Gammaproteobacteria bacterium
CCTCTGCGCTATCGCACGCCGGATAAACAGTGCGGCCCTGGTCGCTACCGGGGACTAACCGCCTTCGCTTCGCTCTCCATGGCGGTCAGCGTACGATACTGTCTCCGGCTTTGACTTCCGCTGCCGGTTGACGTTGCAGGAACAACGGTACAGGCAGTCTGCGCTGCCGTTGGCCAAGTACAAAGCCATGACACTTGCATTCATGCGGCGAAGAAAGTACCATCGATAAATTTTTTGATCTGTTAGAGAAAACTTATGCGTACCCACAAGTGTGGAGAATTGAATACCGCCCATTTGCATGAAGTCGTGGACTTGTGCGGCTGGGTGCATCGGCGCCGCGATCATGGCGGCGTCATTTTTATCGATCTACGCGACCGCAGCGGCCTGGTGCAGGTGGTCTTCGACCCGGATTCGCCGGAAACCTTCGCCATTGCCGAAAGTGTCCGCAGCGAATATGTCTTGAAAGTGCAGGGCGTGGTACGCAACCGGCCCGAGGGCACCGTCAATCCCAACATGGCCACCGGTGAAATCGAGGTGCTGGTACGCCAGGTGGAAGTGCTGAACAAGGCGGAGACGCCGCCTTTCCCGCTGGAAGGCGATATCGAAGTCAACGAGGAAACCCGTCTGCGTTTCCGCTATATCGACCTGCGCCGCACGGACATGCAGGAAAAGATGAAAATCCGCCGGGATATCACCCGCTGTCTGCGGAATTTTCTCGATGACCATGATTTTTTCGAAATCGAGACGCCCTATCTGACCAAGGCGACGCCGGAAGGGGCGCGTGACTACCTGGTGCCGAGCAGGGTGCATGAAGATGCCTTCTATGCACTGCCGCAATCGCCGCAACTGTATAAGCAGCTGCTGATGATTTCCGGCATGGACCGCTATTACCAGGTGGTGCGCTGTTTCCGGGATGAAGACCTGCGCGCCGACCGGCAGCCGGAGTTCACCCAGCTGGACATCGAGACATCGTTCATGGATGAAGACCATATCATGTTCCTGATGGAGGAAATGATCAGACACCTGTTCTCTGAAATTCTCGACGAGCAGCTGCCGGTGGAATTTCCCCGCATGACCTATCATGAAGTCATGCAGCGCTATGGCAGCGACCGGCCCGATCTGCGCATTCCGCTGGAACTGGTGGATCTCGCCGAGGAAATGAAGGCTGTGGAATTCAAGGTGTTTTCCGGACCCGCCAACGATCCCGAGGGCCGGGTCGCGGCGCTGCGCCTGCCGCATGGCGCAAAACTGACGCGCAAGGAAATCGACGAACTGACCCGCTTCGTCGGCATCTATGGCGCGAAAGGCCTGGCCTATATCAAGGTCAATGACCTGGAGGCCGGCATTGCCGGGCTGCAGTCCCCCATCCTGAAATTCATGCCCGATGACGTGGTAAACCGGGTGCTGGCCAAAACCGGCGCCCGGACCGGGGATGTGATCTTCTTCGGCGCCGACAAGGCCAAGATCGTCAACGAGGCGCTGGGTGCATTGCGCGTCAAACTGGGCATCGACCGGGATCTCCTGGAAGGCAAGTGGAAGCCGCTCTGGATCGTGGATTTTCCAATGTTCGACTGGGATGAGGGTCAGCAGCGCTGGAACGCGATTCACCATCCTTTCACCGCGCCGAAGAATTCCATTGAGGAATTGCAGCGCG
>JANEMG010000501.1 GCA_024511045.1 Gammaproteobacteria bacterium
CGTGACGCCCCCAACCAGCCTGGTGCCGTACTGCAATGCCTGGCTGGAATGAAAAGTCCCCTGTTTGCCGGTAAAGCCCTGGCAGATAACCCTGGTTTCTCTGTCGATCAAAATACTCATGTTGCCTCCACCAGTGCCACAACCTTTTCCGCCGCCTCTGCCAAGTCCTCGGCAGCAATCATTCCCAACCCGGATTCATTGAGCAACTTGATGCCTTGTTCGGCATTGGTGCCCTCCAGCCTGACCACCACCGGCACGGTCACGGAAATTTCCTGCATTGCCGCCATGATGCCCTGGGCGATGATATCGCACTGTACGATGCCGCCGAAAATATTCACCAGCACCGCCTCGACCTGTACGTCGGAAAGGATCAGCTTGAACGCCGCCGCCACCCGCTCCTTGGTTGCGCCACCACCGACATCCAGAAAATTCGCCGGCCGGCCGCCCTTGAGCTTGACCAGATCCATGGTCGCCATGGCCAGGCCTGCACCATTGACCATGCAGCCGATGCTGCCATCCAGGGTGATGTAATTGAGATCGTACTGCTGCGCCTTGTTTTCCTTTTCATCTTCCTGGCCGGCATCCTTCAGGGCCAGAATATCGAAATGCATGATCAGGGCATTGTCATCGAAGTTGATTTTTGCATCCAGGGCCATCAGCTCGCCGCCATCGGTCTCGATCAGCGGATTGATTTCTATCTGGCTGGCGTCCTTTTCCAGAAACAACCGGTACATGCCGCGCATGATCTTCTCCAGAAGCAGCAACTGCTCCTTCTGCAGCGACAGGGCAAAACCGACCTGCCGGCATTGGTAGGACTGCAGCCCCGCGGCCGGATTGACGATGATGGTGATGATCTGCTCCGGGTTGTCCCGGGCAACGGTTTCGATATCCATGCCGCCGGCCGCGGAGGCGATGAAACACATCCTGCTGGTGACGTGGTCGATGAGCAGACTGATATAGAATTCCCGCTGTATGGGATAGGTCTTTTCAATCAAGACCGATTCCACCGGCAGGCCTTCCGGACCGGTCTGAATGGTGGCCAGACGGGTACCGAGCATTGCTTTCGTTTCTTCACCGACCCGTTCAAAGTCGTCGACCAGCTTGACGCCGCCGGCCTTGCCGCGCCCGCCGGCATGGACCTGGGCCTTGACCACCCAGCTCTCGCCGCCGATCTCCTGCGCCACCTCCCTGGCCTGGTTGGGATTGACGGCAAGCTTGCCCACGGGAATGGCAATCCCGTATTGCTGAAACAGCTGTTTGGCCTGGTACTCGTGGATATTCATGGGTATTTCTTTCTCCTGATTTTTCAACGATGCTATTATTTATTAAAGAAGTTTTACAGATTGCCCCGGTAAAACCAAAAACCTCTCCGAACGGCCATGGCCACCAGCATGCACCTGGCAATGCGGCTTTTCCAGTGCCGGTCGGATTTCCCACAGCAAAGACATTCCGATTTCCGCTATTCTAGACAAGTATCTGCAAACACAAAACAATAATTTGATGTTTAACCGGACAGCGGCACCCTTTCATGAGTGAAAACGTAATCCATCCCTGCCCTTTTTCGAAAGACTATGGCATACCCGCACAACAAGCCTGGGGGTTGTTGAAAATATTGGCTCTTCAGTGATATCTGTGGGTAAAGAAGCCCCTTTTT
>JANEMG010000314.1 GCA_024511045.1 Gammaproteobacteria bacterium
GCGACTTTTCGTATGCCTACTTTGTTTCTCCTCTGCGCTATCGCACGCCGGATAAACAGTGCGGCCCTGGTCGCTACCGGGGACTAACCGCCTTCGCTTCGCTCTCCATGGCGGTCAGCGAGAGCAGGGCCTCAACCTGGGTGCCGTCGATTATATCGTCAAGCCCTTCGCCCCGGCAGTGGTCAAGGCGCGTATCCGCCATCAATTGAAACTGAAGCGTTTGACCAGCGCCCTCAGGGAGGCCAATGCCAACCTGACCCGGCTGGCGATGACCGATCCGTTGACCCAGGCCTACAACCGCCGCTACTTTATCGAAATACTCACGCGCGAACTGAACCGCATCCACAGGCATCATCATCCCGCCAGCCTGATGGTGCTGGATATCGACCGGTTCAAGGCGATCAATGACAATTTCGGCCACGATACCGGTGACCGGGTCATTATCGAGGTGGTCAGAATCAGCTCGGCCATACTCAGAAAAAACGATGTCTTTGGCCGCATGGGCGGTGAGGAGTTTGCCATTCTGCTGCCCGAAACCCCGCTGCAGGAAGCCGACCTGATCGCCAATCGCCTCTGTGTGCAGATTTCCCAAGCCAATGTCCGCGCGGCGGAAAAACCGGTCGCCTTCACCATCAGTTGCGGCGTCACGCAACTGGAAAATGACGATGAATCACCGGAACAGATTTTGAAGCGCGCCGATGTGGCCCTGTACAAGGCCAAACAGCAGGGACGCAACAAGGTGATCGTTTTCAATGCCAGGAAAAGCGCCTGAGTTGCCCATCCCCTGGTCGTCAGGGCCTGGCTATTGGGCAGGGCAGGCATCTGTGATTTCACGATGCAGTAGATGACAGTTTTGTAGCAACTGACGTTCTAATTGCTGATCACGGCATGAGTGACTGCAGTCAAAAACAGCTCCCGCTGCGCATCGGTGGCCAGTACATCCACCTGAAAAGCCTTTTTGTGTGCCTGAACAGTTTTGACAAGTTGTTCACGAATCCTGTCCCGTACCGCTGGACTGGAATCCTGGTGAATCACGATATCATCCAGCAATGCAGCAACATCCTGCTGATTGATGTGCTTGAATTTTTCCGGACTGGATACCCAGCTAGGTTCGATGTAATGGAGGATACTCAATGCCACCAGTGCCGGTTCGGGGAAAACCGTTTGCTCCTTATTGTATCTCCTCCTGGACCAGCGCCAGCGCTGCCAAAGACTGTGCGGTTCATCGTCGACGCGGTAACGCATCGCCACGTAGCGCAAATGATTCAAAAAGCGTTTGATGGTACGCGGCGTCTGCTTGCGCAGCAGCAGCCATTCCTGCCAGATCTGCAATGCGTCCCGAAAAGACTTTGAATCTTCGACGATGCGGTCGGGTTTTCGGAACAGTAGTATCCAGCCGGCCAGCAGTACCATGAACAACAGGACATAGGGAATTTTCCCGGGCCACGAGATCTGATTCTCGGCTCCCGGAGCAAATTCCCCAAACATCATCCTCCCGATTTCAGCAACGCTTTTGAATTCCGAGTCGATAGCAACATCCCCCTTGGCAATATCTTGACCAGCCACCCGCTCTGATATCTTGCGCAGCAGCAACCTGGCTTTGCCTTCCGCAAAACGCTCCATGACCAGACCTTTTTCCAGTGTTTCCCGGTCGCCCTGCAGCACCCATTGCCATTTACCGGAAATGTCTTCCGCATTGGCATTGGCTGCAGATTCCCTGCTGCGCTGCAGCAGCAGATGTGTACCTTGCTCCGTCATAATCTGCAGATCTTCCGCCGGCCAGACAGCGATGATCTCGGGCTGCTGTTTTTGTTCCGCTGTCTTTTCTGCTGTCGGCAATTCCTGGACCAGGCCGAGATATCCTCCCAACACGATCATCATGATGAATGCCAGCATCGGCCAGTTTTCGAGATAACGGCTGACGCTGAACTGTATTTTGTCAAAGGTGCTGAAATCCTGCCGCTTCCTTTCCGGCAGGGTCAGTTTCAGCGCATTGCTCTCGTCCAGGACCGGCACCGGCACCGGCACCGGCACCTCGATGTTGATCATTTTCTCCAGATACTGCATGGCGAACCGGCGCCGATGTTCCACGGGGTCGATACCGGCATCGTCATGGTTCTTGGAAAAGGACTCGGTAGCCAGTTCCCGAAACCCCAGACCGACGCAGATCTGCACCCATTCACGCGCCATGCCGAGGATGATGTAGCAATTGCCGGAGGTCACCAGGAAATTGATCGCTTCCAGGACTTCCAGCACGTTTTCCTTGGAACAGCGGTCCAGGTCGTCGATAAAAATGATCATGCGCCCCAGATCCAGTGAGGAAGTGACGTCCCTGAACTCGCGGGCGAACTGATAGCGGGCCCCGGGATCGATGCTGGTGGCCTTCAGCCCTTCGCCGGCACGCACCGTCATCAGCTTCAATGGATTGAGGGCAAAACCCTGCAGGCTTTTGAAGAAGATGAACAACGGCAGCAGCGTCGCACCAGTCGCCCCCAGGGCAAAGACGATCTGCAGCTGCCGGGAAAGTTCTGTCAAGTGGCCATACAGCCAGCCCATCAGCCGGTTGAAATGACCGCTCTCTTCGAAAATATAGGCTGCCGTTGCGGAAAAAAAGAACACCATCAGCAAAAAGATCAGCCAATGCCGTCTGCTGCGGCGCAGCAGCAGACGCAGACGGAACAGCAGTCCGACTGGCCTGATGCCGCTGACGTGCAGCCAGCCCGGAATCGCCTGCCGACGGATATTGGCGAACAGCGTCGCCAGCAGCTGCTCGCTTTTCTGATGGTGCCAGGCATTGAACCACACGGTGGAAAAAGCATTGTTGCGCAGATCTTCATAGAGCAGGTTCATCAGGGAACTCTTGCCGGTGCCCCACTCGCCGGTGATGGCAATGGTGAGGGGTGGTTCGGTGCGGGGGTTGCGCAAAAAACGCGACAGGCCGCGGGCAATGTCGGTAAAACCCAGCGGATCGGGATCGCCGCTTTGTAGCGGCCTGTCGGAAGCCAGCAGTTCGGCAATGGTTTCCTGTTTTATCTCCTGCTTTTGCCGGATGGTCAAGGCCCACCCGGTAAAACCCAGTACCATCAGGCAGAGCAGATAGTACCAGCCGGCCGGGTATCGCTTGTAGTCAGGAGTCTTCCAGGTTTTTCCGCCATCGGCAGTGTAGAGAATCGTATCGGCAGCACCTGCAGCCCAGCCATGCAATACATCGTTGAACTGGATGGAATTGAGCATCAGCAGTGTGCCGCTGTCCTGCCGCTGCCAGCTGGCGCCGCCATCCGCTGACCGCCATGGAGAGCGAAGCGAAGGCGGTTAGTCCCCGGTAGCGACCAGGGCCGCACTGTTTATCCGGCGTGCGATAGCGCAGAGGGAAAAC
>JANEMG010000315.1 GCA_024511045.1 Gammaproteobacteria bacterium
TCCCGCATCAAGGTCATGTCCAGAATGGATATCGCCGAGCGACGCGTACCGCAGGATGGCCGCATCAAAATGTCGCTGTCGAAAAACCGCGCCATCGATTTTCGTGTCAACAGCTGCCCGACGCTTTTTGGAGAAAAGATCGTACTGCGTATTCTGGACCCGACCAGCGCACAGATCGGCATTGAAAAACTGGGCTTTGAAGAAGAACAACGCAAGTTGTTTCTCGATGCCATTGCCAAGCCCTACGGCATGATCCTGGTCACCGGTCCAACCGGCAGCGGCAAGACCGTGTCGCTCTATACCGGACTGAACATCCTCAACTCCACGGAACGCAACATCTCCACCGCGGAAGACCCGGTGGAAATCACCGTTCCCGGCATCAACCAGGTCAACATGAACGTCAAGGCCGGACTGACTTTCGCCGAAGCGCTGCGCGCGTTTCTGCGCCAGGATCCGGACATCATCATGGTCGGCGAAATCAGGGATCTGGAAACCGCCGAAATTGCCGTCAAGGCCGCGCAGACAGGCCATCTGGTTTTATCCACGCTGCATACCAACGACGCCCCGCAAACCCTGAACCGCCTGCTGCAAATGGGCATACCGGCCTTCAACATCGTCTCCTCGGTACTGCTGATCATGGCGCAGAGACTTGCCCGGCGGCTGTGCGAACATTGCAAGGAGGAAAGGGATCTGCCAGCCAATGTCCTGCTTTCGGCAGGGTTCCAGGAATCCGAATTGAACGAGCTGAAGGTATATGGCCCGGCAGGCTGTGATCATTGCAACGATGGTTACAAGGGCCGGGTGGGAATCTACCAGGTCATGCCCATGACAGAAAATATGCGCAAACTCATCCTGGAGGGCGGCAACACCATGGAGCTTGCAGCGCAGGCTAAGGCAGACGGCATCAACGATCTGCGCGCATCCGGCCTGGAAAAAGTCCGGCAGGGCATTACCAGTCTCGAAGAAATCGATCGCGTAACCAAGGATTAAAAAAATGGCAGAACAAATTGAACAGATAGACTTTACCTGGATGGGCACCGACAAGAGCGGCAAGCGCATCAACGGGGAAATCAGCGCCAAAAGCAATACCGTTGCGGCCACCGAACTGCGGCGTATGGGCATCCGCGTAGTGCGCATCAAGAAAAAGCCCAAGCCGCTGTTCACCTCGAAAGCAAAAATCACCACCAAGGATATCGCGGTCTTCAGCCGCCAGCTGGCGACCATGCTGGAAGCCGGCGTGCCCCTGGTGCAATCCTTCGACATCATCGGCAAGGGCCATGAAAACATGAGCATGCAGGAACTGCTGCTGGGCATCAAGGCCGACATCGAAGGCGGTGATACACTGGCGGAGGCGCTGGGCAAGCGCCCCCTGTATTTCGACGAACTGTTTTGCAACCTGGTCGCCGCCGGGGAACAGGCCGGGGTGCTGGAAACCCTGCTGGACAAGATAGCCACCTACAAGGAAAAAACCGAATCCCTGAAAGCCAAGATCAAGAAGGCTCTCACCTACCCCATTTCCGTACTGGTGGTCGCCGCCGTCGTGACGTCGATTCTGCTGATCTTCGTGGTCCCGGTTTTCGAAGAGCTGTTCCAGAGCTTTGGCGCCGACCTGCCCGCCTTCACGCAATTCGTCATCGATCTTTCGCGATGGATGCAGGAGTACTGGTGGATGGTGCTGGGCTCAGTGGGCGGCGCCGTCTACACCCTGTTGTATTTCAAGAAACGCTCCCGCGCCTTCAACCAGTTTCTCGACCGGGTGCTGCTGAAAATACCCGCCATCGGCATGATCCTGCACAAATCCGCCATCGCCCGTTTTTCCCGGACGCTGGCAACCATGTCGGCAGCCGGAGTCCCCCTGGTCGAAGCGCTGGCTTCGGTCGCCGGCGCGACGCGCAATATCGTCTATGCCGATGCGGTACTGAAGATGCGCGATGACGTTTCCACCGGTCAGCAGCTGCAATACTCCATGCAGCAGGCCAAGCTTTTCCCGCATATGGTCATTCAAATGGTCGCCATCGGCGAAGAATCCGGCTCCATCGACAGCATGCTGTCAAAAGTCGCCGACTTTTTCGAAGAAGAGGTGGACAGTGCGGTCGACAATCTCAGCAGCCTGATGGAACCACTGATCATGTCCGTTCTGGGGGTCATCATCGGCGGCCTGATCATTGCCATGTATTTGCCGATCTTCAAACTGGGCGCGGTTGTTTGAAAAAACCCGGCAATAAAGTATCATCCACGGCATTGTCACGATCGCCAGCCCTGAACAAGAGCATGGCACGGACGCCAACCAGCGACTGCAGTGAAACGACTTCCACTTTCCGACATGGATTCCGGTAAATGACCCTTGCAAGCCTTTTACAAAGCAACCCCACCCTGTTCATCACCCTGACCGGCATCCTCGGATTGATAACAGGCAGTTTCCTCAATGTCGTCATCTACCGCCTGCCGGTCATGATGGAAAAGTCCTGGAGAGTACAATGCCATGAGTTCCTGGAAATGGAACCACCGGCGGAACAGGAACCCTTCAATCTGATCCTGCCGGCTTCCCGCTGCCCGCACTGCCAGACGCCCATCCGTCCCTATCAAAACATCCCGGTCATCAGTTACCTGCTGCTGCGCGGCAAATGCGCCAACTGCCAGGCGCCCATCGCCATCCGCTACCCGATCATCGAAGCCCTCACCGGCATCGCCTCGGCGCTGGTCGCCTGGCGCTTCGGTTTCGGCTACGAAACTCTTTTTGCTCTGCTGCTGACCTGGTCACTGATCGCCCTCAGCTGCATCGACATCGACCATCAACTGCTGCCCGACGACATCACCCAGCCCATGCTCTGGCTGGGAATGCTGTTGAGCCTGTTCTCCCTGTACAGCACGCCGGAAGAAAGCATCATCGGCGCCATTGCCGGCTATATGACCCTCTGGACGGTCTATCAGGCTTTCAAGCTGCTCACCGGCAAGGAAGGCATGGGCTACGGTGATTTCAAGCTGCTCGCCCTGTTCGGCGCCTGGCTGGGCTGGCAGATGCTGCCGGTCATCATCCTGCTCTCCTCGCTGGTGGGCGCCGTGGTTGGCATTTCCATGATCCTGTTCATGAAACACGACCATGCCAAGCCCATTCCCTTCGGTCCCTATCTGGCGGCAGCCGGCTGGCTGGCCATGCTCTGGGGCGACAGAATCAACCAGTTGTATCTGCAATATACCGGCCTTTGATGCAATACCTGCGGATATTGACAGGCAACAATAGCCACAGTATTCTGCCGCCGCTGACCGCCATGGAGAGCGAAGCGAAGGCGGTTAGTCCTCGGTAGCGACCAGGGCCGCACTGTTTATCCGGGGTGCGATAGCGCAGAGGAGAAACAAAGTAGGCATACGAA
>JANEMG010000316.1 GCA_024511045.1 Gammaproteobacteria bacterium
CTGCAGAAGACCATGCCCCAGAACAGCCATGCACAGCAGGGAGATGTCTGAGATTCCACGGCGGGTGGTCCGGAATGAGAGGGGCCGCTATGGATGACAGGGAGCGGTTGCAATACCTGCAAGCCATGGGCATCGATGTCTGGGTGCCCCGCGACGCTGTTGCTGAACAGCCGGCTGCTGCAGAACAGGGCGCAGAAGACGGGCCCGGGGCCACGCGAGTCGACAGGCCGCCGGCAGACGATGGTGATACTGTTATGCAGGCGTGGCGACAGCTCGAGCAGGAAGTTGCCGGTTGTCGACTGTGCCCTTTGGCCGAAACGCGCACGCAAACGGTATTTGGCACGGGCAACAGAAATGCCGACTGGATGTTGATCGGCGAGGCGCCAGGACAGAACGAAGACCAGAAGGGCAAGCCCTTTGTCGGCAAGGCCGGACTGCTGCTGACGGAAATGCTCCGATCGCTGAACCTTGGCAGGGAAGAGGTGTTCATCGCCAATATCCTGAAATGTCGCCCGCCCGACAACCGGGATCCCAGGGCGGACGAGGTGGCGGCCTGCCAACCCTATCTGCAGCGCCAGATAGCGCTGATCAGGCCGAAAATCATCCTGGCGGTGGGGCGGGTGGCCGCCCAGCAGCTGCTGAAAACCGATGCGCCGCTGGCCAAGCTGCGCGGCAAGGTGCATTATCTGGAGGAAATCCCCGTCGTCGTCGTCTATCATCCAGCCTATCTGTTAAGATCGCCATTGGAAAAACGCAAGGCCTGGAGCGACCTGCAAATGGCCGAGCGGATTTACCGGGATTTGCAGGACTGAATCATGAACAGTTTGATCGATAAAGTAAAAAATATTCTTTTCTACGATGCGGATCGGGAGTTTTTCGCCAAAGTGTTTCCGGATTCTGTGGCTGCCGTCGACTTGCTGCGTTTCAGAAAGATGTCGCCGAGTGATTTGTCTGCCGTCATCGCCATCGAGCAACAGGTCTACAATTTTCCCTGGAGCGAAAACATTTTCCGTGACTGTTTCACGATCGGTTACAGTTGCTGGGTATGCGAAGATCCGCAGAAAGGAATGATCGGCTACGGCATTCTCTCCATCGCCGCCGGCGAGGCGCATATCATGAATATCTGTCTGTCTCCTGAAGTCCATGGCCAGGGCTACGGCCGCAGGATGATGGAGAAACTGATCGACGTTGCGCGGGAAAAAAGGGCGCTGACCATGTTTCTGGAAGTGCGGCCGAGCAATGCCGCGGCCATCGCCCTGTACGAAAAGATGGGTTTCAATGAAATCGGCGTGCGCAAGGGCTATTATCCGGCAGAAAACGGCACGCGGGAAGATGCCGTGATGCTGGCTCTGGAGCTGCTATAGAGAGTTTTTGTGAATGAGGGTTACTACTCCTCCGGCCCCTATGGGTGGTCTGTTCCGGAAGACGCCGTGAATACGTCCCTGTAGGCTTGACTTTGCCATCCCTGCCAAAGACACTTCCTCCACAGACCACCTACAGAGGCTTTTTCCGGTAGGGGTCAGTAGTTACGAATAAGGAAAAAAGACAGGATGGCCAGGATTGTTTCAGGATGAACAGGATTTTCCGGCTGCAAAGACTGCGATTACGGAAAATAATCAGTGGCCAGGCAATTCCTGTTCATGACCTGGGGGGATTTTATCGACTACAGGCCGGCATCAGATTAAATCTTCCGTGACATGCGGGGAAATCGCCTGGTAGATCAACTGATGCATTTTCGGGTTGCCGGCGATGATGTTGCCGCTGGCCAGGTAGCGGTCATCGAAGCCGAAGTCGGTGATAACGCCGCCGGCCTCCTGAATCAACAGCACTCCGGCGGCCATATCCCATTCATGCAGGCCAATTTCCCAAAACCCGTCCAGTCTGCCGGCGGCCACGTAGGCCAGGTCCAGCGCCGCCGAACCGGCCCGGCGGATTCCCGCGGAATCGGTGAATACGGCACGGAACATCGCCAGATAGGCATCCAGGTGCTGCTGTTTCTTGAAAGGGAAACCGGTGCCCAGCAGCGCACCCTTGAAACTGCTTTGTCGGGCAACCCGGATGCGCCGGCTGTTGAGCATCGCGCCATCGCCGCGGCTGGCGGCAAACAATTCATCGCGCAGCGGATCATAGACCACGGCAACCTCGACCCTGGACTTGTTCTTCAGGGCGATGGAGACGGAAAATTGCGGGAAGCCATGGAGAAAATTGGTCGTGCCATCCAGCGGGTCGATGACCCAGACATGGTCGTTGCCCGGATGCATGCCGCTTTCTTCTGCCAGAATGGCATGATCCGGAAAGGCCTTGTGGATGATCTGGATGATTTCCTGTTCCGCCATGCGGTCGACTTCCGAAGCATAATCGTTTTTGCTTTTCTGGTCGATGCGCAGTTTGCCAACATTGTCCAGGGAACGTACCAGGATATCGCCGGCGCTTCTCGCCGCTCGGATGGCGATGTTGAGCATTGGATGCATAGAATGGATTGCAGAGCTGGTGATTAAACATAATAGAATAACAAATCTTTGTTAAAATTTGCGTTTTTTCTCAACAGCCACTGCGGCTTGCCCATAGAGGACCATCTTGCTTGCAAATATCAGAATTGTGCTGGTAGAAACCTCCCATCCGGGAAATATAGGCGCCGTCGCCAGGGCCATGAAAAACATGGGCATGTCCAGACTGACCCTGGTGTCACCGAAGATCTTTCCTCATGCCGATGCCACTGCCAGGGCTTCCGGCGCCGACGACCTGTTGGCCTCGGCGACGGTTTGCGATACCCTGCAGGAGGCCGTTGCCGACTGTCAATTGGTCATCGGCGCCAGCGCTCGCTCCAGAACCATCAGCTGGCCGGAAGTGACGCCCAGGGAATGCGCCGGTCTGCTGGCTGTCGAGGCGCAGCACAAGCAGGTGGCAGTGGTTTTTGGCCGGGAAAATTCCGGATTGAAAAATCATGAACTGGACCTTTGCCGTTATCTGTTGAAGATTCCCTGCAATCCGGCCTACAGCTCCCTGAATCTCGCTGCGGCAGTACAGGTGGTCTGCTACGAACTGTTCATCGCTGCCGCTGTGCCTGTAGAAAAGGCTGCGGTCGATGCAGAGCCGCAGGCGAATGCCGCGCAGATGGAAATGTTCTACCGGCATCTGCAGCAGGCCTTGAACGATATCGGTTTCATTCATACGGACAAGTCCAGATCCATCATGCGCCGCCTGCGCAGAATCTACAACCGTGCCCAGCTGAGCAGCAAAGAGCTGGATATACTGAGAGGCATATTGACGATGTCCCAAGGCAACAAGAAAAATGGTTAAGCAAATCACCCGCATCAAAGAAGATATCAGCTGTGTATTCGACCGCGACCCGGCGGCGCAGACG
>JANEMG010000502.1 GCA_024511045.1 Gammaproteobacteria bacterium
ACTTGAAAATTTAGCAGCCAGAAACAGCCGGCTAATAGAAACATATCACATATTAACAAATGCTTACGGCATTTTCTGGTGCTACTGTTTTGCTAAATTATGATTTGCCAACGGTATAGTTTTGCATATGGCTCGGCGGAATACTGCGTACAAGGTGGAGTATGCTCATCAACCCCCTTTTGCAACACGCCTGACCCGGCCTACAGACTGCATGATCCGGGCCGAAAATTGGACACTGGTCATTCCTATGCCCTGCGTGGGAATGCAGATTGTGATCTTCCATCTGTCCCGGGACGCGGGAGCGTCCTGGGATGAATTCCCACGCAGAGCGTGGGAACTATAAAAAGCCGGGTTAACCAGCGCATCCCGACCTGCAAATTCAAAATTTCTTGTCATCTCGACGCCAGGAGAGATCTTACTTCGCAAGGTTCCCATGATTCCTCCTTAGGTCGGAATGGCTGGCCGATACCCTTTCTGTGCACCCGGGCAGCATGGGATGACAGCCAAGCTGACAAGACTTGGCCTGGATCGAACACGGTCTCAATTTGTAAATGGCTGAGGCTTGAGGGCAATCAGACAGTGATTGATATGCGTCCGCCCTGATGTTTTTGCAAAAAAGCGGTATCATTGCGGCATGCCCTGCAACGATTCCCGAACCAGGAGAATACTGATGAACTACAAACTTTGGCTGATCGTTTTTTCAACGCTGATGCTGTTATCCGCCTGCATGAAGCATCCGGGCGGCGACACCGATGGCAGCACCAGCAATCTGACCGTGGGCAAGGTCCAGGGCGAGATCAGGATCGGCATGCCGGCTTCCGACGTGGCTGCCGTTCTGGGCTCGCCGAACATCGTCACCACCGATGAAAAGCGCCGCGAGGTCTGGATCTACGACAAGGTTTCCAGCAACCGGGTCAATACCAGCAATTCGGCCTTCGGCACGCTGATCATACTCGGGGCCAGCAGCCAGCAGGTGCAGAGTTCCAGCAGCCAGAAGACCCTGACCATCATCATCAAATACGATGAACAGAAAAAGGTCCGGGATTTTGCCTACAACTACACGCAGTTCTGAACACTGTTCCCGGCTTGCCGCCCGGTGCGGACGCTGGCTGTGCCTGGCGCTGCTGGGGGGCGTCCTGCTGTCTGGCTGCGCTTCGTCGCCGCCGCTACCGGAACATTTTTTTCGGCTGTCTCCGGACAGCGCCCGGCACAAGGCCCTGCAGACCCGGATGGTCACGGCGGCCGACCGGATGGAACTGCTTTCCGCATCGGCGGCTGTGCTGCAGGACCTGGGCTTTCATATCGAGGAGAGCGTCAGCGATTTCGGCATGCTGAGGGCGGCCAAGGAGCGCGGCGCTCGGGAATACGGGCAGGAGATCGCCCGGGTGTTCATCTTTCTGTTGAGCTCCCTGGGGCGCAATTCCATCGTCATCCCGGTGGATCTGCATCAGCAGATCGCCGCGACGCTGGTGGTCTTTCCCGAGGAAGACGATCCGACCCGGTTCCAGGTGCGCGTGGTTTTCTTCAGAAAAGTATGGAAGAGTGACGGCAGCAGCGGCGGCCAGGCCATCCCGCCCGGGGAGCAGCGTATGGAGATGATCTACGATGCCGAAATTTACCGGCAGTTCTATGCCAGGCTGTCGAAATCGAT
>JANEMG010000317.1 GCA_024511045.1 Gammaproteobacteria bacterium
AGGATGTTGGCGAAGCGGCACGGACGCAGGACGGCCGGGGCAATAATGGTTGTCGCGTTGGCGAGTCGATTTTGGAGACTTGGATGTCCCAAAATCTATCACGAGGTAGCGACACGCTTGAAGATGCTGGAAGCGATCAGTGCCATGGAAGGTGTGGAATACATCAAGCTGGCTGACAACCAGCAATGCCCACCAGCGCAAACCAGGCCATTGGCATCCGGTTTCACGCTGGTCAATTACCGGCGCATTCCCAACTGCGCAATCGCCTATGTGCTGACCAAACGCGGGACGGAGAAGTTATTGCGCAGAAAAATGATTTACCGGCCCGTCGATATCGATATGCAGTTTGCCCGTGAAATCGATCTGAATCTCCTGGGGCTGCTGCCCTATCCAATCACTCATGATCCGCAATTCGACAGCGATATCACCAAGGTCAATGGCGGATTTCACAGCAACCACAGTACCCTCTTCAGCAATATCAACTACCGGCTGAGAATATGGTGGCATCGCCATGTCTATTTGTCTGGTGATCTGGACAGGATCAATACACCCGGACAACAGGGGTGAAAGAATGTCATTGACTGAAGACGCGTTCGTCAGCTCTTGATCAGTTAGCGTCCATAAACACCCATCCATGGGGTGTTTGTAGAATGAAAGCAGCAAATGCGATTTACTGCTTTCATCATAATCAATGACTTACAGTCATTGATGTTGCCGGCGCATCCCTGTGCCGGATTAGTGCGGCACCTATTTTCATGAGTGGGTTATGGCTTGGTGAATAATCGAATTAAAAAATACCAGCAAAAGACATGTAAGCGGCACAACAAAAACAGGTGCTGCATTAGTTCCCGTCATGTATGGATGGGAACTAATGACATATTACCGAGCCGCTTAGGCGAGCCGGCCCCGCAAACGTTGCCGGTGGACTGGCTGGCAGGACACGGAGGCCGGACGCTTGATACACCTCAATTATGAAATCGAGGTCTGCCGGGTGAGGGCCATTGGCCTGGCCGATGGCCAGAAAACGGCGTCCCAAACGCAGCCCGCGACCAGCAGTTGCTGGATATCACTACGGCCATGCCGCAACCCGAGCGCAAGGATGAAGAACTGCTGTAGGAATTGATCAACCTGGCAGCCGAGATCGCACTACTCGCCTGGATTTTTCATTATCTGGTCAGAAGCGACGTTTTCCCGCGCCGATCATTGTTTCCACCAGCCTTGCAATGCCTGCCCGATCCGGTAGCGGCAGGTATCGGCAGCAGGCAACCTCCTTGAACAAAGAATTCATCAAGATTCAGCTATTTGAGGCAGCGGGGTTTTATCAACATTGTCCCGCGGGAGAATTAGAAAAAATATTGCAAATGAGAATCATTCGCGCTACTATTAATTAAAAGTAGCTCCTCTTCTCTTAGCAATGCCGTGCGCATGGATTATGGACAGATATCAGACCTCAGAGGCTGAAAAGGCCACCAGAAATGAATTTTTGCTTCCTTGCGTCAGAGCGCATTCACGGAAAGATGCCGCATTTTTCCACGGTATCTTCCGTAATTTCAGGAATTTTATCGAGCGACTTGCGCTTGTGGCCGAGAAACATGTCGAAGACGACGCATCCCGTGCGGGGGCAGGTTCCGGAAACCTTGAATGGCGGAATGAAACGGATGTTCTCCGTTTCGCGATCAGCTCACGGAAGATGCAGGATTTACTGGCGCATCGGATGTGTCAAGTCCCTATGGGTGGTCTGTGGAGGAAGTGTCTTTGGCAGGGATGCCAAAGTCAAGCCTGCAGGGATGTATTCACGGCGTCTTCCGGAACAGACTACCCATAAGGGCCCGAGTAGTTACCTGCATATTAGTGTTTTCCAAAAACAGCGTGGCTCTGCTTGGTGAGGGCTCAGGAATTTTGCTCGTCCTCTTCCTCTTCTTTCTCCAGAAGATCCAGGGAAAATTTTTCTGAACTCCCGCTTTTTTTCGAGTCCTCCGAATCATCCAATAGGTTTTCCGTCGACGAACCCTTGCCGGAACTGAGGTTTATTTTGAGCTTCAGGTTGTTGGGTGAATCGGAGTTGTGCAGTGCTTCTTGCAGTGAAATAGTGCCTTGTTTGAACAGCTTCATCAGGTGGCTATCGAAGGTCTGCATGCCGATGTTTTCCGATTTTTCCATCGCTTCCTTGATGGAATGGATGTCCCCTTTATGGATCAGATCCTTGACCAGTTGCGAACCCAGCAGAATTTCGATCGCCGCGGTGCGTTTGCCGTCCGCCGTTGCCACCAGGCGTTGTGAAACGAACGCCTTCAGGTTGAGGGACAGATCCAGAAGCAATTGGTTGCGCCGCTCTTCAGGAAAGAAATTGATGATCCTGTCCAGCGCCTGGTTGGCATTGTTGGCGTGCAGCGTCGACAGACACAAGTGACCGGTTTCTGCGAAGGCCAGGGCATGCTCCATGGTCTCCTGGGTCCTGATTTCACCGATCAGGATGACATCCGGCGCCTGTCGCAGGGTATTTTCCAGTGCATCCTGATAGCTGCGCGTGTCAACCCCGATTTCCCGCTGGTTGATCAGTGATTTCTTGTGCTGATGGATGTATTCGATAGGGTCCTCGATGGTGATGATATGCCCCGATGCATTGCGGTTGCGATGGTCGATCAGGGCGGCAAGGGACGTGGATTTGCCGGAACCCGTGCCGCCGACGAACAGGATGAGGCCTCTTTTTTCCATGATGATCTGTTTCAGGACAGGCGGCAGGCCCAGGTCGTCGGCATTGGGAATTTCCACCTTGATATTGCGGATTACCAGGGCCAGAGAGTTGCGTTGTCTGAAAATATTCACCCGGAAGCGACCTATGCCCGTTTCTGAAATGGCCAGATTCATTTCCGGTATTTTTTCAAATTCTTTCTGCTGCTCCTCATCCATCAGGCTGTAAGCAATTGCATGCAGCCGTTCCGGCGTGAGGATGACGTTTTCCAGGGGTTTCAGACTGCCTTGAAATTTGGCCGCCGGCGGCGCGCCAGTGGTCAAATAAAGGTCCGAGCCATCGTTTTGAACAAGAATTTTGAGGTAGTCTTTGAATTCCATAGCCGCTCTCTGTGATTGTCTTTGTTTTTGCCCTGCAGCTAAGTTTAGACTTCATCCGGATAAGTTGAAGCAGGATTTGCTGCGGGTGATCGCCATGCAATTGGTGCTGTCAATTCCAGCAGTTCTCCGTCATTGCAAGAAATGCTGAAAGAATCGGCATTTCCTTGAGATAATAACTAAAGTTTCGGAGTTCAGAAAGACAGAATAACTTGTTGATTGTAAATGAATAGTGCGCTCTAAAGAGGTATAATATTGGGAACTTGAAATCCAAATCACCCCTCAATAG
>JANEMG010000318.1 GCA_024511045.1 Gammaproteobacteria bacterium
TTTGCCAGGGTTTGCCCCAAACCCGGCAATCCCCCCGGAAATTCTCTGGTCACTGTGCTGCTGCGCATGGTGGCTTGAATAATTTCTGGGAAACTTCAGGTTGTATTTTTCTGGTCCAGTAAACTCTGGCCATCAATAGCAGTACAGGTGCTGCACTAGCGTCGGGATGACAAGATCTATTATGGTTTCAGCAATGCTGATCGTCATCCGTAATCAGGAACCGGAATGCTTTTTCCATACCGGGGATTCGGCGGCAAGCCGGGCTGCAACGTCATGGATATCCATCTATACTCATTGAAACAGTGCGGCTTCGCAGCGGCCACGGACTCTGTCCGTGGGTCAGGAACTTTGTGCCGCCGCACATATCGCTCAGTATTGCATCAGGGCAATTAATCATGGGTTTTTTGAAGCGCCGCGACAATGAAGGCAAATGGCAGCAGAAATATTTACAGCTGCTGGATGAACAGGAGCAGAGCGAAAGGCGCCGACAGGATGTCGAGCAGCTGCTGTGCAAGACAGTCGCCCGGCTGGCATTGGCCGCGCGCGGGTTCAACAACGAACTGGACCCGCACCTGGAGCGCTTCAGAAAGATTGTCAAGCAGCGTCTCGACGACAGCAAACTGGCGGCGGAACTCGAGGCCTTTTCCGATACGCTGCTGCGCCTGGACGAGTCCAGCTTCGACAAGGACCAGGCCGATGCCGCGCTGCTGTTCGATTTCTTCATACACCGGGCCGTCAGCGATGCGGAAAAGCAACAGCTGCAGGAACTGTCAGATGACTATCAGGGCGGCAAGATTGCCACACGCCAGGAATTGTTCAGCGCACTGCTGGATGCAACCCGTATGGATCCGGCGCCTGCCCCTGTTCCTGCTGCCGATGCCGAATCCCGAATAACCGGCAGCGTCGATGCGCGGCCGCTGGTCAGACAACTGCAATTGCTGCTGGATGATGTCGACACCCCCGCGGAATATCTGGAAAAGATGCATGGTTTGAGAAAACGCCTGCAGTCGGAGTGTACCGCTGAACAGTTCAATGCCCTGCTGCAGTCTGCACTGGAATTGCTGATCTCCATCAAGCGCCGCAACCGCGAGGAACAGCAGAAAATAGAAAGTTTTCTCGCGCAGTTGACGGACAGACTCACGGAATTGAGCCTGCAGGCGACAGACACGGGCTCGGCGCACCAGGAAATGGCGGTCAGGCAAAACAAGTTCGATCAGTCGGTCACCAGGCAAATGCAGGAACTGCGCCAGAATTCCGACAATGCCGCCAAGCTGGAGCCATTGAAGCAGTTGATCAACTCCCGTCTGGAGGATATTGCCAAGCAGTTTCAGGAGCACCGCCAGATAGTGGAATCGGACCGCGTGCAGGCCGAGCGGAAATTGCAGGAACTGCATCACAAGCTGCAGCGCATGGAAACCGAAACGGGTGATCTGCAGCTGCAACTGAAGTTGGCGCACGACCAGGCCCTGTGCGACCCGCTGACCTGCCTGCCCAACAGAATGGCCTACGATGAACGCCTGCAGGTGGAATTCGCCCGCTGGCAGCGCTACAAGAAACCCCTGAGCCTGGTCATCTGGGATATCGACCATTTCAAGAAGATCAACGACACCTATGGCCACAAGGCCGGCGACAAGACCTTGTTCCTCATCGCGCGACTGTTGTCCGACAACTGCCGGCAAACGGACTTCGTATGCCGCTTCGGCGGTGAGGAATTCGTCATGCTGCTGCCCGACACCAACAAGCATTCGGCATTGAATCTGGCGGAAAAGCTGCGCCTGCTGGTGCAGAACAGTGGCTTCAATTACAAGGGCGATGCGATCAGCATCACCATTTCCTGCGGAATCAGTCAGTTCCTCCCGGGAGAGACTCCCGACGCGGTGTTCGAACGCGCCGACCAGGCGCTCTACAGCGCCAAGGGTGAAGGCAGGAACCAGTGCCGGCTGGCATGAATTCAGCCCCCTGAGTCAGGTTTCGTTCCTGCAGGGTGAATGGCTCTGAGGGAATTCAGATAGCGCTGCAGTTCCCGGCCGCAGCGGTAATAGACCGCCATGTCCTGCCGGGTTTTGGTCATGCCCAGCGCGCCTTCCACTGCCGACAAAATAAATGTCGCGCAATCCTCCGCATCGATGCCTTTATCGACCAGGCCCCGCTCCTGGCCTGCCTGCAGCGCCTTGGACAGCGCCTGCTGCCAGGATTGAAAAATTCTTCCGATGCGTTCCCTGAAGCCGTCGTCGATGGGCGACATTTCCTGTGCCAGATTGTTCAACGGGCAGCCCAGCGTGAAAAATTCCTCGCCGCAGATATTCCCCAGCCGTTCATACAGGTCATGGATGTCCTGCAGCGGATCGGTGCAGTCCTGGAGAGGTTCTATCCATAGTTCCGCAATGCGCTTTGCGATGAGTTTATCCAGAACGGCAAAGCCCAGCGCCTGCTTGCTGCAGAAATGATGGTACAGGGCCCCCTTCTTCAGGCCGGTCTTGCTCAGAACCCGGTCTACCCGCATGCCCTGGTAGCCCTGTCTGTGGATTTCCTGGAAGGCGGCGGCAAGGATTTTTTGCCGGGTATCGGCTGGATTGCGTGTGGTTGTCATGGTTTGTCCAGGAAAGGCTGCAAATGTTATAGACAGACCAGTTGGTTTGTGCTATCGTTTTTACAAACAGACCGGTTGGTCTGTTTAAAGTTCGCATTCCATGCCTGTTCTGTACGATCAGAATGCGCTCTGGACATCACCGGACAATGACACAGGAGAAGCAAAATGCTGGAACTCTATACCGCAGCGACATTCAACGGCCAGCGTGTTTCCATCATGCTGGAGGAAACAGGGCTGGACTATACAGCGCATCGGGTCGACCTGATGAAAGGCGAGCAACGCCAGTCTGAATTTCTGAAGCTGAATCCCAGTGGCCGCATCCCGGTGCTGATCGATCGGGACGACGGCAACGCTGATCCCTTTATTCTCTCGCAGTCGACGGCCATTCTGCAATATCTGGCGGAGAAAACCGGACGTTTTTTGCCCAAATCAGTACCGGAAAGAGCCAGAGTCTATGAATGGCTGCATTTTCATGCAATCGATATCGGCTCGGTGCTGTTCAGCGCCTTTTATTTACGGCAGCTCTGTACTCCCGGCGAGGAACGTGCGGCACAGCTGCTGCAGGAGCGCATCCATGGATTGTACAAACATTTCGACCGGCAGCTGGCCGAGCAGGAGTTTCTGGCCGGTTCGGAATATACGATCGCCGACATCACGGCGCTGCCGGCGGTCTGCAGCCAGGAACCGATGCTGGCTGACTATGCCCATCTCGACCGCTGGCTGCGGCAGTTGCAGCAACGGCCGGCCGTGCAACGGGGCATGGCGG
>JANEMG010000319.1 GCA_024511045.1 Gammaproteobacteria bacterium
CCAGATTCAACGGAAAATTGAACGGCGAGATGCCGGCCACCAGACCCACCGGAAAATATTTGACGACCGCATCCTTGTTGGCCCCGGCTTCGGTCCAGTCGATGCTCAGCAGTTCCCCGGAAAGACGCCTGGCCTCTTCGGCGGCGATCAGGAACGTCTGCACCGCCCGGTCCACCTCGCCCAGTGCGGTTTTCAAAGGCTTGGCGGCCTCCCGCGCCATGATCAGCGCCAGCTCCTGGCGCTGATCATGCAAGGCCTCGGAGACTTCCATCAAGATCTGCCAGCGCCGATACACAGGCAGATCGCGCAGGGTCCTGCGCACCGCGCAGGCAGCACTGACCGCCTCTTCAAATTCCGCATCCCCGGCCAGGCAGGTGCGATAGACGCATTGCCCGGAATAGGGACTGACGACATCCAGATGCTGCGCCGTCGAGGTGAATTTACCGGCCACATAGATGGGATAGTATTCGGCGGACTGCCCTTCAACAACGCTCATGGTCTCGTCTCCATCAAACAATACAGGATTTTTCACTCAGTTCCCGGGTCAGCACCCGGGCATTTTCCGTGTAGTCGACCGGCACGTCGATGACATGGACACCAGGGGTGGCATGACTATGCGCCAGCAGGGTCCGCAATTCGGCAGTCCGCTCGACGCGGTAGCCATAGGCGCCGTAGGCCTGGGCATACTTGACGAAATCCGGGTTGTGGAAATCCAGTCCATAGTCGGCAAACTGCATACTCTGCTGCTTCCACTTGATCATCCCGAAAGCATCGTCCCTGAGAATCAGAACCGTCAAGTCCAGTTCCAGCCGCAGCGCCGTCTCCAGTTCCTGGCTGTTCATCATGAAACCACCATCCCCGCACACCGCCAGCACCCGGCGATCAGGGTGGACAATCTTCGCGGCGATGGCCGATGGCAATCCTGCACCCATGGTCGCCAGGGCATTGTCCAGCAGCATCGTGTTGCCCGCCAGGGCGCGGTAATTGCGGGCAAACCAGACCTTGTAGATCCCGTTGTCCAAGGTGACGATATCGGTGTCGCCCAGCGCATTCCTGACCTCGGTGACGACACGCTGCGGAATGACCGGATAGGCATCGGCGCCGGCACGTTCGCGCAGCTTGGCATCGACATTTTCCTTGACTTTCCTGAAATAGGAAAAGTCCCAATGCGCCTGTTCTTCCAGCCGCTCCGTTATTTGCCAGATGGCATTGGCGATGTCGCCGACGATGTCCAGCTGCGGAAAATAGATTTCGTCCACTTCCGACGGGAAAAAGTTGATGTTGATGACCTCGATGCCACCCGGCTTCATGAAGAATGGCGGCTTCTCGATGACATCATGGCCGACATTGATGATCAGGTCGGATCGCTCGATCGCGCAGTGCAGATAGTCCTGATCGGACAATGCCGCAGTGCCCAGATAAAGCGGGTGATCCTCCCGGACCACGCCTTTTCCCATTTGCGTATTGAAAAAAGGAATGGCGAATTTTTCGATGAATCGCAGCAGCATTTTCGATACCCGCTTGCGATTGGCGCCTGCGCCGATCAGCAGCAGCGGGGATTTGGCCCTGTGCAGCTTGGCAATGGCCAGGTCCACCGCCTTGACATTGGCATCGGGCCGGCGCACCGGATGAATGGGCATCGGCCTGGCCGTGGTCGTCTCTCTGGCGACATCTTCGGGCAACTCCAGGTGCACTGCGCCAGGCCGCTCTTCCGCCGCCTTCTTGAAAGCCTCCCGGACCGTCGCCGGTATGCGGTTGCCGGCCACCAGCTGCCGGGTGAACTTGCTGATGGGCCGCATCATGTCGACGGTGTCGATGATCTGGAAATGCCCCTGCTTGCTGGCATGAACCGGTTTTTGCCCGGTGATCATGCACATGGGCATCGCCCCCAGCTGCGCGTAGGCGGCGGCGATGAACAGGTTCGTGGCACCGGGACCCAGCGTGGCAAGACAGACCCCGGGGACGCCGGTCAAGCGCCCCACCGTCGCCGCCATGAAACCCGCCGACTGTTCATGCCGGGTCAGAACCAGCCGGATGCGGGATTTTGCCAAGGATTCCAGGAAGTCCAGATTTTCCTCTCCCGGCACCCCGAAAATGATTTCAACCCCTTCATTTTCCAGACATTCGACAAACAGATCACTGGCTTTCATAGCATAGTCCGGTTGCTTGACAACTTTGCACCCACGTTAGTATCGGGACATTCCTGGAGCGGATCGATGCTCCCTCTATGCTCAACGGGCACACCCAAGTGCCAAGCTTCCCATGAATCAGAAACAGATGCAAAAATATCCCTTGCATGCCCGACATGCCAGCAACAAAACATAACCTGATTACGTATGACCCTCAGCTTTGCTGAAACCCTGTAATTCTTGTCATCCCGACGCCAGGAGGGATCTTGAGCGCTGCTGCATTGCCATGACGCCCAGGATTTCTCCTGCCATCGAAATAAACTTTATTAGTCTTCCCGACAGCAGTGCAACTCCTGTTTTGTGTCGACAAGTAATGGATGACTGTGATGACTTGACATGGATTGACCGCTGTTTTTCACTTTGGGAAATAGCTGAAGCTTGCGGGTAATCAGGAAACATAATGCACAATCGACAGGATCATGGGCATAATAGCCATTACCCGATTATTTCTGACAAAACTGACTGAAAACCTTTACCGATCATGAATATCAAGCTGATTTTTCTGCCGCTGGCTTTGCTCCTGCTGGTCGTCATGGCCCTGTTCGGCCTGGCCAGACTTTCCCAAAACCGCGCCAATGCGGGACTGATCGATGGCAAATTGCGCGGCTGCCCACAATCGCCCAACTGCTACAGCACCGAAGCACACCCCGAGACAGCCATCCGGTTTGCCCCGGAGGACCGGGAAAAAGCCTGGCTTGGGCTGCAACAGATCATCACCGAACAGGGCGGCATCATTTCCAGCGTAAACGACGATTATCTTTGGGCCACTTTCCGCTCGCGCCTGTTCGGGTTCGTCGATGATCTGGAGGCCCGTGTGGATGAAAAAAACCACAGGATACACCTGCGTTCTGCATCGCGCATCGGCTATTCGGATTTTGCCGCCAACCGCCGCAGGGTGCAGCGGATACAACAGCGCCTGGCCATTCATTTGAACCAGGCACTGCTCAGGAACCGCAGCGATGCACCGCCAGCCCGGTAAGATCCCCATCGGTATCAGCAGCTGCCTGCTGGGGGAAAAAGTCCGCTATGACGGCGGGCACAAAAAAATGCCTATATCACCGGCACCCTGGCCGAACATGTCCGGTTCATTTCTTTCTGCCCGGAAGTTGCCAGCGGTCTTGGCATTCCCCGGCCACCAGTCCAGCTGCAGCAGACCGACAA
>JANEMG010000320.1:0-2008 GCA_024511045.1 Gammaproteobacteria bacterium
AGTGCTTGGTGACCAGGACGGCTGGGGCACCAATAGGTTGTCAAAGGCCGAGTCGATTTTGGGGACTGGGATGTCCCAAAATCTATCACGAGGCCGAAGACACACTTGTTTGCCTTTCGAGGATAAACGGGATTTCGAAGAGCAGAAAAAAGGTTTCATCGCCGCTCCCAAGTACAAACAGATCATGGCCGAAGCCGGTAACGTCGCCTGGGACATGGGCAGCTATGAATGGCTGCTGCAGGGGAAGGACTTCGACAGCATTCATCCATCGCTCCAGCGTCAGGCCATCCTCAATATGAACTATGGGCTTTACGAGGTGATACCCGGCATCTATCAGGTGCGTGGCTATGATCTGGCCAACATCAGTTTTATCAAGGGCGATACGGGCTGGATCGTGTTCGACCCTCTGACTGCCAAGGAGACTGCGGCTGCTGCACTCAAATTTATCAACGAACAGCTGGGTGAGCGACCGGTTGTGGCAGTGGTCTATTCCCACTCACATGCTGACCATTTCGGTGGCGTGCGCGGTGTCGTCGACGAGGCGGATGTGCGCAGTGGCAAGGTGAAGGTGATTGCGCCGGTGGGCTTCATGGATCACGCAGTGGCGGAAAATATCTACGCCGGAAATGCCATGAACCGTCGCATGTTCTTCCAGTACGGGGTACTGCTGCCGCGCAGCCCCTTCGGTCATGTGGATCAGGCTATCGGCAAGAACACCGCGGCGGGCAATCTGGGGCTGATTCCCCCCAATGTCATCATCAAGGATGATATCCAGGAAATGACCGTCGACGGCGTCAGGATGGTGTTCCAGAATACACCGGGCACCGAAGCGCCGGCTGAAATGAACACCTGGTTCCCGGACAAGAAAGCCTTCTGGGCGGCCGAGAACATCACCGGCACCATTCACAATATTTATACGCTGCGTGGTGCCCTGGTGCCCTGGTGCCCTGGTGCGTGATGCGCTGGAATGGTCCAAACAGATCAACAAGGCACTTTATCTGTTTGGCAAGGATGCTGAAGTCATGTTTGCTTCCCACAGCTGGCCACGCTGGGGCAACGACCGCGTGCAGGAAGTCATGCGCGCACAACGCGATACCTACGCCAATCTGAACAACGGTGTGCTGCATCTGGCGAATCAGGGTGTCACCATCAACCAGATTCACAATGTCTACAAAGTGCCCGAGAGCTTGCAGAAGCAATGGGCGGTGCGCAGTTATCATGGCTCGGTGGAACACAACAGCCGTGCGGTAATCAACCGTTACCTGGGTTACTGGGACGGCAATCCTGCGACTTTGATTCCTCTCTCGCCGGAAGATTCCGCACCTCTGTATGTGGAAATGATGGGCGGCGCCAAGCCCATCATTGCCAAGGGCAGGGAGCTCTACGAGTCGGGCAAATACCGCCTGGCCCAGGAGATCCTCAACAAGCTGGTTTATGCGGAACCGAAAAACACCGAAGCCAAGGATCTGCTGGCCGATGTGTTCGAACAGATTGGCTATCAGCAGGAAAGCCCCAGCGTGCGCAACAGTTTTCTTGCGGCAGCCTATGAATTGCGTAATGGTATTCCCACTGGTGCCTCGCCCAAGTCTTCCGGTCCCGACATGATTCGCGCCATGACCACCAGTCTGTGGCTGGATTTCCTCTCTGTTCGCCTGGACAGTGCCAAGGCGGAAGGCAAGCAATTCAAGATCAATCTCATCACTCCCGACAACGATGAGAAGTTTGTGGTGGAGCTGAGTAACGCCACGCTGACAAGCATCGAGGGATTTCAGGCCGATGACGCGGATCTGACCATCACCATCGACCGGGAAGACCTGCTGCAGACCATGATGGGGGCGGTGTCCTTCGATGATCAGACGCTGCCAGGCATGGAGAGCGAAGCGAAGGCTAGCCGCGAGGCCGCACTGTTTTCCCGGCGTGCCTTGCGCCAGAGGGAAAACAAAGTAGGCCTCCGAACGCGGCGTCCAGTCATTGGGAGCCAAGTACGGAGCAGCAACGAGCTTGCGAA
>JANEMG010000320.1:2018-3337 GCA_024511045.1 Gammaproteobacteria bacterium
TTGTTGCGTAGTGCTGGGTGACCAGGACGGCTGGGGCACCAATAGGTTGTCAAAGGCCGAGTCGATTTTGGGGACTGGGATGTCCCAAAATCTATCACGAGGCCGAAGACACGCTTGTCAAGAGTGGCAAAGCCGTACTCAAAGGTGACCGCAAACCCTATGATGAGCTGAAAACCCTGCTGGTGCATTTTGATCTGGGCTTCGAAATGATGCCCGGCACCGCAGCCAAGCATCTCAGCCCAGAGATGAGAACCTTTCAACAGGAAGATCCCGGGGCAAGTTGGGACTGAAAACCAGGCACTCTCATTTTGATTAGGGCGTGAACCAAAGATACCCGGCGCCATTGCCGGGTATCTGCAGTCAGAGATGGACACCTTTCCGCAGGGCGAACCGGCTGTATTCAGTGGTGACAGCCGGTAGCAGGAAGGGTCAGGGGTTGCCTTGTTTCTGCCCGGGTTGGGAACACAGCCCCCAGAGAGTATCCGGGGTTGCGCAATGCCTGGACTGCTGATCGTGGTATGTTTGTGGCACACTGATTGTCAGGAAAGCCTGTACTAAGGAGTATTTGGTCTTGAACAGTTCTCTTGTACTGGTGGTCAACTGCGGATCGTCTTCGCTCAAGCTGGCGGTGGTGGAGTCAAAAAGCGGCGAGCGTGTCATCGAAGCGCTGGCCGAACGCCTGTTCACTCCCAAGGCCAGCATGGAAATCCGATCACAGGAAATGGGAGAAACCCGCATTGGTCTGTCAGATGCCGACCATGGACAGGCTTTCGAGGTCTTCGCTACACATCTTGCTGCTGAACAGAAGTTGAACGGCCGCATCATCGCCGTGTCCCATCGTGTCGTGCATGGTGGTGAATATTTCCATTGCCCCGTGCTGGTGGATGAGGACGTGTTGCAGAAAATCGAAGCCTGTTCCGGGCTGGCGCCCCTGCATAACCCCGCCAACCTGCAGGGTATTCATGCTGCCAGAAAGCGTTTTCCCGGGCTGCCTCAGGTGGCGGTATTCGACACGGCCTTCCACCAGACGCTGCCCGAAACGGCTTACCTTTATGCAATTCCCTATGGACTGTACGAACAGCAGCAGCTGCGGCGTTACGGTTTTAATGGCACCAGTCATCACTATCTCATGCTGGAAGCAGCCAGACGCCTGGGGCAAGCGGTTGAAAAAACGAACCTGCTGACGGTACACCTGGGCAACGGTCGCTGCCAGCCATGGAGAGCGAAGCGAAGGCTGGTAGACCCCAGTAGCCGCGAGGCCGCACTGTTTTCCCGGCGTGCCTTGCGCCAGAGGGAAAACAAAGTAGGCCTCCGAACGC
>JANEMG010000503.1 GCA_024511045.1 Gammaproteobacteria bacterium
CAGGATGCAGCAATCAGCGTATAGAACAAGCTCTAACGGGCAGTATGAACAAAATAGCAACTTTATTTCACCCGAAAATATACGGTGGAACAATGTTGCTTACTCTAAACTCTAGTAAATTTATTCAACCCCCGATATACAATTCAAAACAGGTGCTGTACTGCCGTCGGGATGACAAGAATTATAGGGTTCCAGCAAAGCTGAGGACCATATGTTATCAGGTGAGGTTTTGTGAACACATTCACATAATTTTCTGCCCGCCTCTGCAATAATCTCTATTGAGGCTGTCAGACAACAAAGAAACTTTCCTCCCTCACTGAAGTGATCTTTGCACAGCCTCTCTTCAAGGGCGCTGGCTGATGCCAGAGCCCTTTTTTATGCGAATCTATACCCCCTTGACCTGACTCTTTGCCCGGTAGGTCTGCATGCCGCCAGACAGGATTCTGGCATCGAAGCCATGCTGCAGCAACAGTCTGATGGCATAATAGGCGCGTTGGCCCACGGCGCAGACCACCCAGAGCTGTCCATCACCAGGCAATTCCTGGATTCTGTCGCGCAACTGTTCAATGGGAATATTGATTGCTCCCGGGATATGGCCGGCGCGGAATTCGGACTCACTGCGTACATCCAGCAAGGCGTGCCCCGAATCGTCCAGCCTCGACCAGTCCGCCAGCGGCAAATCCCCGCGCAGGTAATTGCTGGCGATCATCCCGGCCATGTTGACCGGATCTTTTGCCGCCCCGAATTGCGGTGCGTAGCACAATTCACTTTCTTCCAGATCGAAGACCGTCGCCCCCATCTGCATGGCCATGGCGATGACGTCGACGCGACGCGCCACACCTTCCTGCCCCACGGCCTGCACCCCCAGAATCCTGCCATCGGGTTCGGCAAACAGCAGCTTGATGTGAATCGGATGGGCGCCAGGGAAATAGCCGACATGATGCCCCGGATGCAGATAGACGACCTGATAGTCGTCGATGCCCGCCCTGTGCAGAGATTTCTCGCTGGCACCGGTAATGGCGATGGTTTGCGAAAAAACCTGGCACACAGAGGTCCCCTGCACGCCACGGAACCTCAGGTTCCGACGCAGGGATGGATCGAAGCTCTCCAGTATTGCACCTGCGGCAATACGCCCCTGGCGATTGGCGGGTCCTGCGAGCGGCACGGTCATCTCCTGACCGGTAACCGTATCGGTGACGGTAATCACGTCGCCGACCGCCCAGATGTGGGGATCGCTGGTCTGCATGGTTTCGTTCACGTGGATGCCGCCACGCACACCGAGCTGCAGGCCGGCCTGCTTCGCCAGCGAAGACTCCGGCAGGACACCGATCGCCAGCAGCACCAGGTCTGCCGGTATGGTCCGTCCGCCGGAGCAATGTACGAGCAAAGCATCATCCTGCTGTGTGAAAGACTCGACGGCACTGCCCAGCAGCAGTTCGATGCCGTTTTCCTGCAGACCGTCTTCCACATAGAATGCCATATCGGGATCCAGCGGCGGCATGACCTGGCTGGCCATTTCCACCATAGTCACCGACAGACCCAGATTGGCCAGATTTTCCGCCATTTCCAGGCCGATGAAGCCGGCGCCGATGATCACAGCACGCTTGGCATTTTTTGCGGCATTCCTCAGCTTGTGGCTGTCCGGTA
>JANEMG010000028.1 GCA_024511045.1 Gammaproteobacteria bacterium
GTTTTGGAGCGCCTATCATAACAAATAGGCACCAGACACGCCCCTCCTTATCCCCTTGTTTTGGCGCCAGTTAGCCAAAAAATTCACTGGCTTTTCGAGTTTTGCTTTTACCTCAGTAGAATCAGCAGGGATACAATAACCAGGATTCACACACTACCCCCCTCTGGAAACCATGCACGACGACGAATTTACACAGATGCCGCCCGCGGGAGGCCGCAAGGCAAGCCTGGACCGCTTTCAGTTTTGCGCCCGGCGGCAGTTGCTGCAACACGCAGTACCTGAGGCGGCAGACGGCCTTGGCGATACTTTTCGGGACCTGGTCGACGCGCATCAGGTCCTGGGTCGCAGCAGCCGGGACAGCGGCCTGGTTTTATCCATCAATGCCCACCTCTGGGGAGCGGTCTTTCCCTTGCTGAACTATGGTACGGAAGAGCAAAGGCAGACCTGGCTGGGCGACCTGCTGTCCGGTGAATTGCTGGGCGGTCACGCCATCACCGAACCGCAGGCAGGCTCCGATCTGGATGCGCTGGCTGTCAGCGCCCGCAAGACCGAAGACGGCTTCGTCCTCGGTGGCCGCAAACGTTATATCACCAATACGCCGATCGCCGACCTGCTGGTCGTCTATGCACGACTGGAGGACAAATTGTCCGCCTTCATCGTCTGCAGGGACGATGAAGGCGTGCAGTTCTGCGCCGCACCCACGGTCAAGGGCTGCAGGAGCGCAACCATGGGCGATGTCATTCTGGACAACTGCCGCATTCCTTCCAGCCGGCAGCTGGGCAAGACCGGTTCCGGCAAGATGATGATCCAGCATGCGCTGGAACTGGAAAGGGCCTTCATTTTCGCCGGCATTGCCGGGATCATGGACTGGCAGCTGCAGACGGTGATCCGCCACAGCCGGGAACGCAAAGTCAACGGCCGGCATCTCGGCGCCAACCAGGCTATCAGCCATCGTATTGCCGACATGCAGCTGCGCCTGGAAACGCTGCGCCTGTGGGTCGGGCACTGCGCAACGCTGAAAGACAACAGACAGCGCCTGACGCTGGCCAGCGCCCAGACCAAGCTGTACGGCGGCGAGGCGTTTCTGCAGTCCAGTCTGGATGCGGTGCATATTCTTGGCTCCAGCGGCATCGAGGAAGGCAGCGATCTGGCCGTACTGGTGGATGACGCCATCGCCAGCCGGCTGTTCTCCGGATCGTCGGAAATGCAGAAAAACATCATCGCCGCACTGCTGGGCACCGGCGAAGGCTTCAAGGGCTGAAGACATAAACCTGCCTGACTACCCATAAGCTTCTGCCAGTTTCGAATCGATGGCCGCATTCAATCAAAACCAGGCTGCCACAGATTGTCTGTCCTGTCGAGCAGCACAGTACCTGTTTTGCTTTTATACTGGCATGCCTTGATAAGCAGCTGAAAAACAGGTACTGCGCCAGCGGGAGAAAACTGACGAGCATGTTCTGTCATTTTCAACTGGTTTTTGTCATCTCGACCGGAGGGTGAGATCTTGAACGAGCCAACGAGGATTGAAGCGCGAAACCCCTTCCAGACGAAGGATGGCGGCAGGGGCTAGTGCCGCTTTGACAAGCAGCGCCGGATACGCACGATGATGCTTGTTTCTAATCCGGCAAGGTTGGCTCCCGAAATAACAAAACAGCCATTGCGGGCCGAATCCAGCGTTTCGCTGTTTTTTACTCTTCCCCATAGAGACGATCAACTAGCTCCTTGAACCAGCGGGGCAGGAATACGATGATTAAAACACCCGTCAATGCCGTGATGGGGAAGGGACCAATGTCCAGCAGGGCGGCCAGTACCAAGACGATGAGGCATTTGAGGCGGGTAAAGAGATTGTTTTTGTTCATCAGGGCAAATTTTCCAAAAATTCATCACCAACCGTCACAGAACCACTGATTGATTGCATACTTCGTGTATCAGAATCCCGCTTTATTATGCGCCCATTTCCAACAGCTGCAAGCCATGTCCCGAATCAAAAAATCAAAGGCTGAGTGATGCTATCTGGTCCGGCGCCGTTATGGCCGCGCGGTCGGAAAAGCCATCCCAGACGCCCGCTTCCCTGGCCAGCTGTTTGAAGTTTTCCGACCGGTTGGTCATTGCCGAAGCCACCAGCAGCAGTTCCAGCTCCAGTTCCGGCAGGGCCTTCATCATGGTCTTGACCAGTTCCCGGTCGACGCCGTTGGCGCCGAAATCCCCCAGCGACAAGGCCCTGGAGAAGCCGTAGAACTGCTGCATCCTGCTTTCACAGATCTGGCTGTAGCGCTTGCGCAGGTTGTTGTTCTTCAGCGATTCCCTGATCGCCAGCGTCGCCACGGCGGCGTTGTACAGGGCGTTCTGCACACCGTGGGAGAACACCGGGTCGACGAATGCCGCCGCATCGCCGATGCAGTAGTAGTTTTCCCCGCAGATACGCGTGGCGTAGTAGGAATAATCCGGACGGAACTGCAGGGATCCTGGTATGAAACTGGCGGTTCGCAACAGCTCCCGCAGATACGGCAGATCATTGCAGGTCTGCTGGAAAAAAGCGGCTCTCCCGGCTTTGTTCATACCCCGTGTTCTGTCGGTATGCACGATCACGCCGACACTGGCTTTTTCGCGCAGCATGATGTGCCAGACCCAGCCGTGTTCGTAGGACATGACAAAGGTCACCGGCCTGATTTCCAGGCATTCCTCCGGGGCATGACTGCTGCGGTCGGCGCCGAGATAGCGGGAATTTTCGAAATAGCCCCACAGCGCCAGAAACTTCAGGTCGGAGCTGATCTGCCTTCGTGTGCCGAACTGGCTGGCCAGCAGGCAGCTGTGACCGCTGGCATCGATGACATACCGGCAACGCACGGCTCCCTGCGCATTGCTGGCTGCCCGTTTGTCGGTGTAATGCACCACCGGCCATTGTGCATCGCCGAAGTCCACGCTGGCCGCGGACACTTCGGTAAACACCCGGGCGCCGCAGTCCCGGGCATGATCCAGCAGTATCCGGTCGAACACGTCCCGCTCCACATGCAGTCCGGGCCTGTCGTAGCCATAGCGGGAAAAGGTGATCTGGTGGATCTGACCGTTCCAGGCGGTGATGCCGCCGGACTTGCGGACGAAGCCCTCAGTTTCGATCTTTTCCGAGACGCCGAGCAGGTCGGTGAACTTCCAGAAATGCGGAATCAGGCTTTCACCGACCTGGTTCCTGGGAAATGCCTGGCGCTCCAGCAGCAGTACATCGATGCCGTTCCGCGCCAGATGGGTCGCGGCGCTGCTGCCTGCCGGTCCGCCGCCGATCACCACGACATCGGCCTTTGCCGGTATTTCCACTGACGTAGCCATGTCAGACGACACTGGGCAGTGAATGATTCATGGTCCCCGGGATCAGCCCCTGCCGCGCAGCAGGCCCTGCTGGAAATGATTGTTCTCCTGCCACAGGTCGCCGGCCAGCAATGCGGTCACTTCCTGCTTGATGCGCGGATGCCGGTCGGCCTCGAATACCAGGTTGTGGATCAGCCGGGAGCTGTAGAAGCGCTCGATCAGCAGGTGCATGGTCCTGAAACCGGTCTGGTACGTCGGGTCATCGATGGCATGCAGCTGCGGGTCGTCTTCGATGTCTTCCTGCAGTCCCTGGTGCACCCGATCGGCAATGAATTCCGCGGTCTTGACGGCGAAGAACACCCCGGAGGAGAAAACCGGGTCCAGGAAACCTGCCGCATCGCCGCAGCAGGCGTGGCGCAGGCCATAGCGGCGCTGGTTGAGGTAACTGAAATCGGCTTCCACCTTTATTTCGGTCAGTGGACTGGAATCCTGCAGCAGCGTGTTCAACAATGGCGAGGCATCGATATATTGTTGATAGAGGTCCTGCTGGTCAATGCCCTTCGGCTTGTCCTGCTGCACCACCAGGCCAATGCTCAAGCGCCTGCCTACCATGGGTATCAGCCACAGCCAGCCGATATCGGCGAGCAGGATCTTGACATTGCCGGTGGTGAAGACGTCGTCGAGTTGCGGCGAATGCCCCACCTGGAAATAGCGGTACAGGGCGAAGCGGCCGAGATTCTCGATGCGCTGGATGCTGCGCTGTCTACGCCCCATCAACGCGCTTCTGCCGGTGGCGTCGATGAAATAGCGTCCCTGATAGTCGTTTTTTTCGGTGCGTACTTCGACGCCGTTTTGCGCGCAGTCCACCTCCAGTACTTTTTCCTGCTGCTGTCCCTCGACGCCTTGTGCGATGGCGTTGTCGAACAGCTTCCGGTCAAATTCACTGCGTTCGATCTGGTAGGTCCGGTAGCGGCCCTGCAACGGGAAAAACAGCTGTCTGCCGCTCTGTTCGTCGATGAAGTCCGCGCCGCTCTTCTGCAGGTTGCCCTCCCCCCAGTCCATTCCCAGGCGCTGCATCACCGGTGCGATGCGCGGCATCATGGATTCCCCGATGTGAAAGCGCGGGTGGCTGTCCTTCTCCAGCAGCAGCACACGATGGCCATGCTGGGCCAGCAGGGTCGCCGCGGTACTGCCAGCCGGTCCTCCGCCGGCCACGATGACATCATAGGGTTTTTGTCTTCCGGTCATGCGGCCACCCTGTGAATCTCTGTGAACCAGCGTGGAGCACTGATGTTGAGCGTGATCCTGCCGGCCGCATCCGGTATCTGCAGCGCCTGCAGCAAGGGTATCGCGGCGGCGGCCGGGGAACGTTGAATGAAATGCATGAGTTGTTTATCCATTGGCTCCGGCTCCGCTTCGATCTCCGGCCTGGAAATTGCCGGCAGCCGGCGGCGACCTTCGCTGGTCAGCACCAGGGCACAGGCCAGTGCGACCTGCCCCATGGGCGGGGCCAGGTATTGCGGCCAGTGTTCATCGTAGCAGACCAGCAGTAGGTCTCCCGGCCTTTGCTGCAGCTGCGCCCAGGCTTCCAGCAGCCCCATGACAAAGGTGTCGTCGATGGCGGCGATGGCCGTGGCCGGCGCCTGGCATTGGTTCAGAATACTCCAGTAGCCTGCGGTGGTGTTGTGCACGGAATTGTGGAACTGGGTGGGCGACAACAAGGCATCCTTGTCCGGCAGGGTCCGGCACAGGGCGTCGGTCACCTGGATTTCGCCGCCGACGGAAGCGAACACCGACGGCAATTGCCCGGCATCGCACTGTGCCCTGTCACAGGCATGCAGCGCCGCGGTAACCACCATTTTCGTGGTCAGGCTGGTGCGCCGGCGCAGTGCCGCCGGCAGCAGGGATTTGTCCACCGGCATGGCCTCCAGGGCGAATGCCTGCAGTTCCCCGGGTTCCGGGCTGCAAAGCGCCGCCGCCTTGATGTATATTGTTTTATCCATCGGTTTTCGTGGAAAAAATCATGCTCGCATTGTTGCCGCCGAAGCCGAAGGAATTGCTCATCACGGTTTGCAAAGATCGCTCGGGCAGTGGTTCCCTGATTACCTGGCAGATGCAGTCGTCCATCTCCTCCAGTCCGCAGGTTCCCGGAATGAATCCATGACGCATCGCCAACAGGGAGACTATCGCCTCGACGCCCCCGGCAGCCCCCAGGGTATGCCCGGTGATGCCCTTGGTGCCGCTGCAGGGCACGGCGTCACCAAAGACCTCGCTGATGGCCCGCGCCTCCACCCGGTCATTGATTTTCGTCGCTGTGGCATGCAGATTGACATAATCGATGCGCTCCGCTGCGATGCCGGCCAACTGCAGCGCCGAGGTCATCGCCAGCGCCGCGCCGCGCCCTTCAGGATGCGGTGTGCTCATGTGATGCGCATCCGACGATTCCCCGACCGCCAGCAGATATGCAAGCGGCGGCGCCTGACTGCCAGAGCGTTTCTCCAGCAACAGCAAACCAGCGGCCTCGCCGATATTGATGCCTCGCCGGTTTTTGTCCATGGGCCGGCAGCGCTGCGGGGAAATCAGGTCGAGACTTCTGAATCCTCGTAATGTCAGCCGACACAAGGTATCGACGCCGCCCACCAGCACCGCGTCGCAGACCCCGCTGTCGATCAGCCTTTGGCCTGCCGCCATGGCCTTGGCCGCCGAAGAGCAGGCCGTGGATATGGCGTAGCAGGGACCATTGAGCCCCAGTTCCAGCTGCAGAAAGCGGGGCGTTGCCTGGTAGGCATGACGGGTAAGAAAATGGAAATCGTCCGGCATGCGCTGTTCCTTCAGCAGGGTTTCATAGGCCGTTTCGGTTTCATAGAGTCCTGAGGTACTGGTACCGATCACCACGCCGATGCGTCCGCTGCCATAGGTCGATTTTGCCCGATGCAGCGCGGCACGCAAACCATCTTCGGCATAGTAAAGCGCCGCCAGGGCCACCCGCGAATTGCGGCTGTTGTAGGCTTCCAGTTCCGGACGGATCTCAGGCAGCGGCACGCTGATTTCACCCACCGGCGTGGAAAACGGCAGATCGAACAAAGACAAGCCACCCAGGGCGCTGGTATTCTCCAGCAGCGACCGGTACAGTGCGCCATTGCCCATGCCGCAGGCGCAAAGCGACGCATAGGCGGTGATCGCGACAGGCTGGATGGGGTTGAGGGCAGACATGGAAAAAACTTGAGGAAAATTGATCGCTTATACGCTTCGCAGACAGCTAAACATCGACACCGGCATCGGCAAGCCTTGGATCATCCATTTCCTTGCTCAGCAATACGTACAGCTTGTTGGAAATAATTTCATGTTCGCGCAGGCCCTTGATGGTATCTGCCTGGGTGATACGCAACAACGCCTTTGCCGACTGCTCGTTCATTTCGTCGAGCAATTCCTTATGCGACTGCAGTTCCTTCTGCATTTCCTGGATGTTTTTTTCTTTCAGTTTCAGATAGATCTTTGTGACATTCTCCAGAGCTTTCGGATCGTCGAAAAACTCGATGAGAGGTGAGTCTTTCATGTTCGCCAGTTCATCCAAGACCTTGTTGATCAGTTTGAATTGCGTGCGGTAATAGAGATAGAGTTCCTTGGAATCACTTTCAGAAGACAGGAAAAAAATTCTCCGGAAAAAATTGCGCATTCTTCCCAGCCATGATTCAAAGTAGGCATTGAGCGAATGTAATTTTGGCCGGTCCTGTTCGACATGCTCGGTCTGTGTTTCCAGAATCAGCAGATTTTTTTTGTAGATGTTTTCCGTGATTTCGTCGCGTCTGAAAATTTCCTTCAACTCCTGCTTTTGCAGCGCCAGGGTGTAGATGCGCAACAGGTTTTCAATCACATGGCTCGAATCCTGGGTTTCACTCCGGCATTTTTTGCGCGCCTGCCGGTAGAGTTTTTGATATTCGGCAATCAACGCCTCATATTGCACCTTGTTGATTTCATGTTGTTCGAAAAGTCTTTTCAGCCTCTCCATCATGGTTTGATAGACAAGAACCTTGCTCTTGTAATAGCCCATCTTTTCATGCGGCAGCAACGCATCGATCTTCAGCCAGCGGATCACGTTGCCAATGGTCGTCGCCTTGATCAGCAGCGTGAAATAGATACTGCCGATGGTAATGGCAATAATGAATTCCTTGATGGAAAAGTCGTAATGCCAGTTGGGCAGGATCAGGTCACCCGGGATCAGCAGAACCATGATCACCGCCAGGGAACCGCGCAGACTGCCCCAGGCGAGCAGATGCTGCCAGTTTGGGGGAATACTCTCTTCGGACTTGATCTGGTTGACCAGGCCGACCGAAAAATAGATGGAAACAGCCCGGGCAGCGGTGACCACCAGTATCATCAGCAATATGGGCATCAGGGTCACGTCCAGGGAGACGGATAATTCGGTGAACAACAAGCCCATCAACAGAAAAACCAGGGAATTGGCCAGAAAAGCGAAGTACCCCCAGAACTTCTCCATGTAGTCTTCCACCCCGGGAGACATTTTGTAGCGGCCGAAATTGCCCATCACCAGCGAGGACACCAGCGTGGCGATAATCGACGACAGATGGATGTGATGACCATAAATCACCAGTTTTTCAGATGCCAGTTCCGTCAACAGAAAAGTGAAATGGGCGACCAACAAGGTCAGGGTAATCTCCAGATGCTCATGGCCCTTGACCCATTCGATCATTTTTGAAAAAAGCAGCCCCATGAACAGGCCAAACAGAACCCCTCCGAATATCATCGTAAAAAATTCGAAAAAACCCTGCATGACCGTGGACGTGCCGTGAAAACCACTCACCATGATGTCCAGAAACACCAGAAAAATCGCAAAGGCCGTACCATCGTTGAACAGGCTTTCCCCTTCAAAAATCAGCGTCAACCGGTGCGGCGCGCCAAACTCCTTGAACAGCGACAACACCGCAACCGGATCGGTTGCCGAGATAGCCGCGCCAAACAGCAACGTCACCAGCAACGGAACTTCGAAACCGATGAGATGCAGCGCCCACTGTCCGACATAACCGATGAAAAAGGTCGAAATCAGCAAACCCAGGACAGCCAGCACCAAAATGACGAATTTGTTTTCCTCGATATTGCGGATATTGATGTTGTATGCCGATTCAAAAATCAGTATCGGCAGGAAAATAAAAAACAGCAATTCCGGGGTCAATTGAAAGCTGGTAACGAATGAGAAGGCATCGATATCGGAAAGCGGAACAAGAAAAGAACCGGCTATGACGAGAAGCACCGTATAAGGAATTCGGGTTTTCAGCGCCAGCATGTTGATTCCCAGTGAAATCAACATCAGGGTAAAAACCGATAAATAGACATCGAGACTCATCAACAATACCTGAAAAAACAAAATTAATGGATGGCGGTTCAACGTTCCACAGCACCATTGGTGAACTGATGCTTGAGGAATCAACTTCTTCACGCCAATTCAAATACCAGCAAATCCCCGCCACAAATGGAACAGCAGGTGCTGTACTAGTTCGTTGGAGTCTATAAACACCCTTCCATGGGATGTTTATAGAAAGAAAATAGCAAATGCGATTGGCTGTTTTCTTCATAATCAATGGCTTGAGGCCATTGATGATGCCGACACTTCCCTGTGCCAGATTAGTTCCCGTCATTTATAGACGGGAACTAGTTTATTTTGAAAGATATCACTTTACCAAATAAATCCAGTATTTTCCTGAGAACCTGTTCAAGAGCGCTACGAGCCGCCAGCTGTTGTGTGCGGCCGGAGCACAGAAGCCGGTATCCATGCTGTCGGCAAATCAAAATTCAGCAAAACATCAATACCAATAATCTCCGTATGTATTTGTTGTTATCTGCCTTATTCAGCTGTTTGTGTTTCCTGAATTCAAGTGCAGAAAGTATACAATACGTGTAACTACTCACCCATAGTAAAACAAGCCCCTATGGGTGGTCTGTGGAGGAAGTGTCTTTGGCAGGGATGCCAAAGTCAAGCCTGCAGGGATGTATTCACGGCGTCTTTCGGAACAGACTACCCATAGGGGCCCGAGTAGTTACCAATACGTAAAAAAATTCCGGGGACAGCCAACATCAACCTCGCCCTTCCGTAACCCTGTGCCGGTCTTTTTTACTGTGCCTGATCAGCACCGGACAGAGCAAAAAACCCAGCACGACACCCGTCGCAACGATCACTCCCAGTGTTTGCAGGGCTGTTGTGGTGGCCATCGCCAGTGACGCGAAGGCGACCGCGCTGGTCAGCATGGAAGCCCTCATGGCACGATAGGTCAGGGCGATATTAGCGGCACGGTTTTCCTGGTAGAAAATCCCGTAATCGACGCAAATGGCCACCGCCAGCAAAAATCCCACCAGATGCAGAAAGCTGATCGGCACGCCAGTCCACGACCAGCCGGCCAGAATCAACAGCGCCGCCAGCAGTGCCGGCAGAATGGTCTGCAGGGTTTTCAGCGGGCTTTTATAGCGCAGCCACAGCAGCAGAAAAATCACGGTCAAGCCCAGCAGCAGCATCTTTTTCGCACGCTGCAAATAATCCCCCGCCATGCGGTTCAACAGATCACGCTGGCTGAAATATCGCGCAGAGTCAATGCCGGCAAAACGCTGCCGCAGGATTTCCGGATCGTGTGCGCCTATCCAGATTATGATAAGGGTTTTATGTTCTCCCTGCACTATCTGGCTGTCGATCAGGCGCCCCACTGGTGAATCGAGAACCTGCCGGAGCTGCAACGGCGGTCTTTCGGGGTAAGACAATTCGCCCAGCCGCCGCACCGACAGATCCTGCTTCCGCAGCGCCTGCCGCCAGTCGCTCCGGACCTCGTCCGTCAGGCCGGCGGCCAACAGCTGCTGGTTGCTGCGTTGCTGGCGCTGCGACAGCAGCCATGGGTACAGGCCGAAATAATCGCGCAAATCCCCCTGTTTCTTCAATTGGTCCAGGATGTCATAAACCTGCTCGGTGTTTTGCAGCACCTTCTCGACGCTGCTTCCGGATACCAGGATGAAGCGGCCGGGCTCGATGCTGGTCATCCGGGAGCGTATCTTTCTGTCCGTGGACTGCAGATGCGCCAGCTCCGGCGTCAATTGCCGCAGGTCGGTCATCCAGTTGAGCTTTTGCATGCCGGCCAAAGCCAGGAAAGCCAGGATCGACAATATACCCAGCAGCAACCAGCGAAAGCGTGCACAGAATGCGATCCAGGCATTGCTGGCGGGAATGTCCGATGGTTTCCCGGCATTGCCGATACACCCCGGCAGGACATGGCGGCTGAGCAGCAGCGCGGCGACAATCCCGCAACCCGCATACAGCGACACCTGCTGAAATCCCGGGTAGCCTGAAGCCGCCAGTGCTGAATAGCCGACCAGCGTGGTAATGCCTCCCATCAACATGCTTGGCCAGATCCTGCCGACCACGGCAAAACGTTCATCCATCGGTACGCTTCGGGCATGCACCAGGGCATGAATGGGATAATCGATGCACACACCCACCAGCGTCGTGCCGATGGCCATGGTCATGCCATGCACAAACCCGAACAACGCCTGGGTGACGATCACCGAAACGGCCACCGCCGCCACCAACACAGAGGCCACCCAGAACAATGCCCGCAGCGAGCGGAACAGCCACAGAAACAGCAGGACCAGGGCAACCGAGGAAAACACACTGACCCGGGTGATATCGGTCTCGATCAGGGTCTGGGTGGCCACGGCAAACACCGGGACGCCGGTCATTTCCAGGGTATAGGCGGCATCGGCATTGCGGCTGGCAAACACCGTCCGCAGCTGCTGCTGGATCCTTTTCTGCACGGCGGCATCGAGACCGGAAGCCCGGGTTTCCAGAATCAGGTTCTGATAGCGCCGATCTTCGGACAGCATTCCCTGCATCCGTCCGGCAAGCCCTTTGAAGGCGTTCAGGGTCAGCAGCAGCGGGTCCTGCAGAGCGATCTTTTTTACCAGTGCCGATTGCGGGGACAACAACGCCTTTTTCAGCAGCCGGGCACGTTCCTGCAGGCCATCCTCACTGAGCAAAAGCGGCAGATCCTCCTCGGGATGGCGACTGTACAGCTGGGCGCCGTGCGGCGCGTACAGCGCCTGCAAGGCTTCGATATCGATCCGCTGCCGACCTGGCAGCCAGACATCGACGACACCGTCGATGCCGCGAAAGGCACTGCTCAGCGACCCGGCGAATGCTGCCGGCACGGGTTCTCCACTAGTGCTGCCAATGGACAATAGGTAACGCCGCGACAAAGTGCCGGACTGGATCTCACAGGCCAGCAGCAACTCTTCGGCATTGTCGCCGGCGATAAAGAAAGCCGAGATGTCCGCCTTGAATTTCACCGTCGCGGCGCTGACCCCGAGCAGAACCGGCAGCAGCAATAAAAACAGCCGCTTGCGCCAAAGCGGCGACATCATTCATGCCCCTTGACTTCGGCATACAACTGCAGGATATGCTGTTTTACCTGCTCTCCCTCGGCATCCCGCCGGAGCCGGTATTCGCTGTGGTCGCCGTCGGCCAGGAATACGTCTATCCGGTCCGCCGGCGCCGCGGCCTTGCCGCTCATCAAGATCGTGGTCAACGGCACATCGCCCTCCTCGCTCAAGGAATCCAGGGTTACCTGCCATTGTCTCGCGGCGGCTGTGAAACGCTGCCGGTACAGATCCCCCAGCAGGCTGGTGTTGCCATTGATCAGGGCCTGAAAGGCATTGACATGCAGACTCAACGCATCGTCCGGATCCACCGCCTTGTGATGGCGCACGTCGTTGACAGGATCGTAGTAGTACAGATCGGTGCTGCCCGCCGCCATGACCTCCCGCTGCGGCTGCAGCTGTTCCTTGATCATCAGGTCCGGCGGCAGGGCATACAGATAGCCGGAGCCATGCCACGGGTTGTTCAACAGATCCAGGTAGCGGGTTTCTCGATAGCTGATTCTGACGGCTGTTTGCGGCTTCATCCTGGCCATCACGGCTTCAAGCGTGTCTTCGGCATGGACGATTCCCGGCGGCAACCCTGAAAAAATGACAAGGAGCGCCAGCCACAAACGGCGTAACGATCTTGAGCAGGTTCTTAAAAAAAACTTCATGTGAGCCATATGCAAAATTAAAAATTGATTTTGGCTGGTTGAATGCTGCGCACCCTGTGGGTGCGAATGATTCTCAATAATTACGTATTTCTATGGTGGATCCATTCTCCCGTCCAATATTTGTATAATTTCTGCAATTTTATTCACAAGATTCCCTGCCAAGCTTGATTTGCCATGGTTCG
>JANEMG010000321.1 GCA_024511045.1 Gammaproteobacteria bacterium
TTTGCTTTTCTCCTCGACGAAGACCCTGCATTTCAACAGCCCCGCTCCATGTATGGCGTAGCGCCCTTGTTCGTCCGCAGCATTTGCAGGTGATGCCGTGAACAGTAAAAACAAAAATACAATGTTTGAATAACGCGGCATCAGTAAACTCCTGCTTGAAATCTGGGAATTTGGATTGGGATAAACAATCCGCCACTCGGCTGTCTGGTGCACGGAATCTCCAAAGTCCTTTTATACCTGGACTTGCAGCCATGGTTTCCCGTCGTGGCAACGAAGGTCATTCGACAGGGGCTACAGTCCATCCAGTTTCTTCTCCAGCTGCGCCAGACGCGCGGCCATGTTCCGCACCTGCTCCATCAGTTTCGGTAGTCTGGCGATGCAGGCCATTTCCCGCATCACCTGCTTGATCGGCCGGTTCGGCGCCCCCCAGGAAATCTCACCCGGCTTGATATCCTTGGAGATGCCGGTTCTGGCGGCGGCGGTGGCACCGGCGCCGATGTGGATGTGATCGGCCACGCCCACCTGCCCGGCCAGCGTGACCCGTTCCCCCAGCGTGACGCTGCCGGAAAGGCCCACCTGGGAGACAATGATGCTGTGCGCGCCGATGTCGTTGTTGTGTGCGATCTGCACCTGGTTGTCGATCTTCGCCCCCTGCCGGATCCGGGTCAGACCGAAAGTGGCCCGGTCGATGCAGGTATTGCAGCCGATTTCCACGTCGTCATTGATGCGCACGCCGCCCAGTTGTGGAATCTTCTGCTGTTTTTTTCCATCCCAGACATAGCCGAAGCCTTCCCCGCCGATCACCGTGCCGGCGTGAATGGCGACCCGGTCGCCGATGCTGACATCCTGCAGAATGCTGACATGGGGGCCGATATAACAGTCCTCCCCAATGCTGACGCCGCTGGCAATATGCGCTCCGGCATCGATGCAGGTACCCTTGCCGATCTGCACGCGGCTCCGGATCACGGCGCATTCTCCCACCGCAACGCCCTCTCCCAGACTGACATCCCGTTCGGCGATGACGGCGCTGGCATGGATAGTGTCCGGTTTGTCTTTGCCCTGATCGAAGAGCATCATCACGGCGACGAAAGTCTGCCGGGGATTGTCGCAGCGGATGCAGGCAACACCCGGCAGTTCCGGAAAATTCCGGGTAACAATCAACGCCGAAGCGTGGCTGCTTCGGGCCTTTTCGACCATTTTGCCGCTTTCGGCAAAGGAAATCTCTCCTGGCTGCGCCAATTCCAGGGCATTGACCCCGGTGATATCGATGCTGCCATCACCCTGCAATACGCCGCCGACCTGTTCCTGTATCTGCGCTAAAGTCAATTTCATCTCTGTTTTCCTGTCTGTTGCCAATGGTCCCGGTTATCTGATGAATCATAACCGTATCCTTCATCCCAAGGCAATTGCTGCCGAACCTGTCAGATCCAGATATCCTCGACTTCCTGCCTGGTCAAATGCCCTTCCTGCAAATAATAAACCTCGTCCGCCAACTGCAGCCCGGCACGACGATGAGTAACCAGCAGCAGTGTCCTGTCGCTGGAAAATTCCGCCAGGGCGGTCAATATGTCCTGCTCTGTCCCGGCATCCAGCCCTTCCGTGGGTTCATCGAGCAATAAAATGGGAGCGTTTTTCAAATACACCCGCGCCAGCGCAATGCGCCGCGCTTCCCCGCCGGACACCCGCACACCCTGCTCCCCCACCCAGGTCTGCAGGCCATCGGGCAGGCGTCCGATGAAATCCTGCAATCCGGCGCGGCGCACTGCCTCGGTCAGTTCAACGCTGCTGGCGGCGGGTCTGGCCAGCAGGATGTTTTCGGCGATGGTGCCGGCCAGCAGCTGGCTGCGCTGGGTCATCAGTGCAAAACGCTCCAGCAGGTCGCCAGCGGCGAATTGCCGGTAATCCTCTCCACAGAACAGCATACTACCGGTGACGGGTTGCAGATGACGCAACAGCAGTTGCAGCAGCGTGGTCTTCCCGGCGCCACTGGCGCCGATGATGGCGATTTTACTGCCCTGCCCGATTTCCAGGTCGACATTGTCCAGCAGCCAGTCTGCCTGCCCAGGGTAGTGAAAACTGACGTCCTGCATGGAGATGGCGTTTCCGGCAGGCAGCGGCCGGGGATGCAACGGATCGACAATATCCGCCGGCATTTCCGCCATGCTCCGGACCCTGTGCGCCGCCTGCCGCACTGCGCCGAGCATTTGCCAGGCTTCCGGCAAAGGGGCAACCAGCTCGAATACGGCAATCACGCAGAACACCAGCATGGCCAGGACGGCACCATCGACCTGCCGGTCCTGCAGCAGCAGACTGCCTGCCACCAGGGCTGCGACGATTGCCAGCTGACCAGACAGCCTGGACGCAGCCGAAGCCAGAGCGGCAATGCGATTGTTTTTTCTCTGGCAGGCGATGACCTGATCCGACAGACTGCAAACCTGCCGCTGCATCCTGGCATCTGCCCGGTAGCTGAGCAGTTCCGGCAATCCCTGCAGGAAATCCAGCAGCCGGGATCGCAGCGTCCCGGTCAGGACAATGCCATTTTTCGCGGCAGCATGCCCCAGCCGACCGCTCAGCCAGGGGATGCCGACACCGGCCAGGAGCAGCAGGACGGCGACCTGCCAGTTCAACAGCGGCGCATGGCTGGCCAACAGCAGCAGCACCGCGGCACTGCCCAGCAGCGCGATGACCACGGGCGCCAGCAGGCGCAGATACAGCGCATCCAGGGCATCGATATCGGCGCTCAGTCTGGACAGCATCTCGCCACTGTGCAAACCGGTCAGCTGCCCCGGCGAAAGAGCCGCCAGATGCCGATAGAACCATACCCGCACCTCCGCCAGCACCCGGAACGTGGCCTCATGGCCAACCAGCCGCTCCCCGTAGCGGGCCAATGTACGCAGTATCGCCAGTGCCCGGATTTCCGCTGCCGGCTGCAGGAAATTGAATGTCAGCGTGACGCCGTCGGTTGCCAGCAGGCCGGCCAGCGCCGCAGCGCTGATGAACCACCCGGACAGGGTCAACAGGCCGATTGCCGCCATCGCGGCAAGCAGCGCCAACAGTATTCCGCCGACCAGCCAGCGCCAGTGGGCGAAAAACATCCGGAAAAAGAAAGCCAGATCGTTCATTGCACGATCCTGCCCTGCTCGAGCCGGACAATTCTCGGCATCCGCCGGAGCACCTGGGCGTCATGGCTGGCGATGATCACGGTCCTGTCGGCAAACAGCGTGTCGATGACTTCTAGCCCTGTCTATTACCCATAAGTCATCGCACACAATATTACCCCCCATCCTGCAGCATGAAACCAGTACACATAAACTGTAAGGCGGTATACCCT
>JANEMG010000322.1:0-1141 GCA_024511045.1 Gammaproteobacteria bacterium
CATGCTGATAAATGCCGAAATCGGTACCCTTGGGGTCCACCAGAACCGACTTGTTCTGCGTTCTTGCCAAGGCAATGAACTTTTCCACGGCAGACAGCGTGCCTTTGCCATAATCGGACAACACCACCACATCCACGCCGTCAATTGCCCGGGTATAGCGTTGCAGCAGCGAAGCGGCGTCGACGGCCTGGAAGCCATCCTCGAAATCCAGCCGAATCAGTTGCTGGTGACGGCTCATGACCCGCAGCTTGGTGATCGTGGAATAGCCGGGCTGCTTCTCCAGAGCGCACTTGACACCGGCATCCATCAGTATCCGGACAAGCGTGTCCGCCGCCTCATCCTCGCCGCAAAAACCCATCACGGTGACCTGGGCGCCCAATGCCGCTATGTTCAAGGCCACGTTGCCGGCCCCGCCGGCTCGTTCCTCATTGCCCTGGACATGCACCACCGGCACCGGCGCTTCGGGCGATATCCTGGACGTGGCGCCATGCCAGTATCGATCCAGCATCAGATCACCGACGACAAGAACACGAGCTGAACTGAAATCAGGTAATTGCATGGTTTTTCTTCAAATTCCGATGTGGCAAAAAATGCTATTATAACGGTTTGCATGCGATTAATCTGCCAAGGTGTGATTTCCGCAAAGCTGCCTGTTTGCAATGCCATGAAGCAAATGCAAAGCCGATGCCTGCCGGGAGGGACAGCCGTCGTACAGGCAGTTTCGGCACTGGCTTGGCGGCATTGGCACGCTTGGCAAAGATATTGGCAGGATGCTGACTGAATCAGCACCATTGCTTTCCAACCCTAACCACACAGAGAACATGTCATGACCGTGAAGATCTATCATAATCCGCGCTGCAGCAAATCGCGGGCAACGCTGCAATTACTCAGGGAACAGGGCGTGGAGCCGGAAATCGTCGAATATCTGAAAACGCCTCCCAATGCGGAAGAACTGGAGGACATACTGCAGAAACTGGATATGCAGCCGCGCGACCTGATGCGCAGAAAAGAACCCAAATACAAAGCCGCTAATCTGGATGATCCCGCGCTGGACCGTCAGGCATTGATCGATGCCATGCTGGCCACGCCAAAACTGATCGAGCGGCCCATCGTCCTGGCCAATGGCAAGGCGGCCATAGGG
>JANEMG010000322.1:1151-3328 GCA_024511045.1 Gammaproteobacteria bacterium
GCCATAGGGCGTCCGCCGGAAAATGTCCTGAAAATCCTGTGATCTCCAGACTGCTGCGATGATGCCAACACCCGCCTCCTCCTGCCAAGCACCAGCGCCGTCAAATTCCGCGCAGCCAGGCCGATGCCAGCAATGAAGCCAGAGCATTTTTACTGGACCGCGCTGGCCGGATATTTCGGCTTGTTCCTGCTGTTGATGCTGTGGCCCACACTGCTCGCTCCGCCCGCCCGCTTCCCTGTGGCGCTGCTGTTGATTGTCACAGTGGCGCCGCTGCTGCTGCCGCTGCGGGGGCTGCTGAACAAAAGCCTGAGAAGCTGTGCGTGGGCCGCCTATATCAGTCTGATCTACTTCACCCACGGCACCATCGAGACCTTCGCCAATCCTCTGCAGCGCGGCTACGCGATTCTGGAAATCGTCTTCAGCCTGCTGCTGTTCCTCGGTGCCAGCCTGTATATACGCAGTGCCGGAAAAGGCTGACGGCATGGCGGCGCAACTTCCCTTGCAGTTCGAATTCAAGGGCGACCAGTCCTTTGCCGATTACTTTGCCGGCAGCAATCATGAAATCGTCGCCCATTTGCAGCATTGCTGCACAGGCGATGGGGAACAGCTGATCTATCTCTGGGGTGGGCGGGGACTTGGCAAATCCCATCTGCTCCAGGCCTGCAGCCAGAAGGCCATGCAGCAGAACATCCCGGCCTTTTATTACAGTTTGCAGCCCAACCTGCCCGACCCGGCGGTTCTGGAAGGACTGGAGACGCAGGAAATGGTCTGTCTCGACAATATCGAGCACCTGGCTGGCAACCTTTCCTGGGAAAATGCCTTTTTCCACCTTTTCAATCGACTGCGTGACCGCGGCCAGCGCCTGATTGTCTCGGCCAACTGTCCTCCCAGGCAGCTGCCTTTGACACTGCCGGACCTGAAAACCCGCCTGGCATGGGGATTGACCCTGCAGCTGCAAGCATTGACCGATCAGGAAAGAATAGTCCTGATCACCTTCAAGGCGCGGCGCATGGGCTTTGAAATCCCTCCCCGGACCGGTCAATTTCTGCTCACCCACTATGCCCGGGATCTGCCCTCCTTATGGGCGCTGCTGGCCAGACTGGATCACGCCTCGTTGGCGGCAAAACGCAAACTCACCATCCCTTTCATCAAACAGATTCTGCAAGCATGAAGGAAAAAATACTGATTGTCGGCAGCGGCGCCATTGGCGGATTTTACGGAGCACTATTGGCAAAGCAGGGCGCGGAAGTTTCCGTCGTGTGCCGCTCCGATTTTCAGCAGGTGCAACGCCATGGCCTGAAAATAGAAAGCCACAGTCTGGGCAACTGGACTTTCGAACCTGCCCAGGTTCTGCAGCAGGCCGCAGATTATCAGGGCAGCGCCGACTACGTCATACTTTGCACCAAGGTGCTTCCAGGCCTGCAGCGGGCCGATCTGATTCGCGCTGCGGTCGATAACAAAACGGCAATCGTTTTTATCCAGAACGGTGTCGAGATAGAACAGGAATTGCTGGACGCCTTTCCCGACAACGAAATCATCAGTGGCCTGGCATTCATCTGCTGCAACCGCAACCAGCCTGGCCGGATCTGCCACCTCGCCTACGGCCACCTGGCTTTGGGCAACTATCCCCAGGGCATCAGCAGCAAGACACGTCGGCTCTGCACGCTGTTCGAGCAGGGCGGTATCACCTGCAGGGCGACGCAGGACATTGCCACGGCGCGCTGGCAAAAATGTGTCTGGAACGCGCCTTTCAACCCGCTATCGGTGCTTTCCGGCGGATTGCTGACCGCCGACATTCTCAGCCACCAAGAATCGCTGGTACGCAGCATCATGCAGGAAGTCTGCGCCATCGCCGCAGCCACGGGCCACCCCCTGCCGGAAGACATCGTCGAGAAAAACATTGCCAGCACCCTCGCCATGCCCCCCTACAAGACCAGCATGCTGCTGGATTTCGAGGCCAGGCGCCCCATGGAGACCGAGGCAATCCTTGGCAACGCGGTACGCGCAGGCCAGCGCACCGGGGCTGCCTGCCCCTGTCTGGAAACTCTTTACGGCCTGATGCAGCTGCGCGAGCTGCAGATGTTTGGCCAGCGCGCAGCAGCCAAACGTTAGTTAGTTCCTGTCTATAAATGACGGGAACTGACCCGGCACAAGGATGTGCCGGCACAATCAATGAC
>JANEMG010000323.1 GCA_024511045.1 Gammaproteobacteria bacterium
AGACAGGGTAAAGACTGTGATCGGTCAGGTCGTAATTCAGGTCCCTGGCGATTTCCTTCTGCCGGGCCTCGATGATCTCATCGGTAAATTCATCGACCCTGCCGCATTTCACGCAAACGAAATGATCGTGATGTTTTCCGCTGTTCAATTCGAAAACCGAATTGCCACCCTCGAAATGGTGCCGGGTCACCAGTCCCGCCGCTTCGAACTGGGTCAGCACCCGATAGACGGTCGCCAGCCCGATCTCTTCGTCTTCATTGAGCAGAATCTTGTAGACCTGTTCCGCCGTCAAGTGACGTTCGTGGGTCTTTTTTTCCAGGATTTCCAGAATCTTCAGGCGTGGCAGCGTTACCTTCAGGCCGGCATTTCTCAAGTCTTGCGTTTCCAAGATCGAATCTCCCTGTGGATCGGTGTCAGAACGGATTAAAGCCTGTTATTGTAGCCTGTTTTATACAGCAACCGCTGATGAGTTTTTTAGAATTATCGGAAAATATCAGGTATGATTCTTTTTTTACCTGATTTCCATCTCTCGATGCGCAAACCCCTGCCTGTTTTCCTGCTCCTGGCCAGCTTGATTGCGCCTGGTTGCACGACCATCGCCAACCACTTTCCCGGCGTCTATACCATCGATATTCAGCAGGGCAACATCGTCGATCAGGCTATGGTCGACCAGCTGCGCCCCAGGATGAACAAGAGACAGGTCGTATTCATCATGGGTTCCCCCATGCTGGTGGATGTTTTCCATCCTTCGCGCTGGGACTACATCTATTCCAATCAGCCAGGGGGGGAACCCAGGGTGCAAAAAAGGCTCACGCTGTTTTTCGATGACGACAGCCTGGTCGGAGTACAGGGTGATTTCAAGCCCAGCCGTGTACCGGTCATCAAAGGCAGCACTGAAGTCATCATCGACGTCCCGAAAAAAGAGACGGAAAAAACCCTGTTCGATATTATCGGCAGCTGGTTCAGCTTCGATGATGCAGAAGCCGTTCCGGAAAGGGAATCGATGCCCATGGAGAGCAATGATATCGATCCACTGGAAGACAACGATCCCGGCAACCCTTGATTGAGCGGCCGCAAGACATCGGAGCAGGAACCGATCGACCGGAGCGTTTTACCGGAATACTATTTCCCGGCGGCGCGCTGCCGTCGAAGATCCTTGGGGTCCATCAACAGGGGGCGGTAGATCTCGACCCGGTCACCCTGCTGCAATGGCTGCTGCAGACTGCAGACCCTGCCAAACACCCCCACCTTGTTCTTCAGCAGATCGATACTGGGAAATTCTTCCAGTATACCCGATGCCCGGAGAGCCTGTTCCAGCGTCGACCCGGTGGCGATGGCTATATCCAGAACCCGTTGCCGGCCGGGCTCCGCATAGGCGACTTCAACCCGCAGCAGCCGATTTGCCATAAATCTGTTTGGCACGCTGTGTGAAAGAGCCGACCATGCTGTTGCAAATCTGATTGAACACGGCGCCAAAGGCCAGATTGGCCAGTTTTCCGGCCATTTCAAAATCCAGGTCCAGGGAAATTTTGCTGGCATCCTCGCGCAGCGGCATGAAATTCCACGCCCCCTGCAGATAGGTGAAAGGTCCGTCGATCAGTGTCATGACGATACGCCCCCCACCATCGCTGACATTTCGCGTGGCAAAGGTGCGTTTGAATCCACCCCGGGCGATATGCAATTCTGCCTCGACCACGTCTTCCGTGCGCAGCAATATCCTGCTGCCGGCGCACCAGGGCAAAAATTCCGGATAAGATTCGATATCATCGACCAGATCGAACATCGCCTGGGCGGGGAATTTCACCAGGGCGCTTTTATGAATTTCCATCATACCGAGAGCACCCCGACAACATTGAGAAAAACCAGAAAAACTGCCGCCGGCGAAACATAGCGGACCAGAAACCGCCACAGCCAGTAGCCGGCGTCATACTGCATCTCCAGTTCCTCTTCACTATGCCGGCGCAGCATGATCCAGCCGGCAAAAACCGCGACGAAAAAACCACCGATGGGCAGCAGCAGATTGGCGGTCAGATAATCCAGCAAATCGAATACCGTCCGGTCGAACAGCTTGAAATCAGACCAGAGGTTAAAGGAAAAAACCGTTCCCAGCCCCAGCAGCCAGGTCGCCAGTCCGGCCCAGGTACAGGCCTTGTTTCGGGAGACATTGTGATTCTCCACCAGCCAGGCGACGGCCGGTTCGATCAGGGAAATCGACGACGACAACGCCGCGAAAACCAGCAGGATAAAGAACAATGTACCAAAGATCAGTCCACCGGTCATTTGTCCGAAGGCGATCGGCAGGGTCTGGAAAATCAATCCCGGTCCGGAGCTTGGCTCCAGGTTGTTGGCGAAGACGATGGGAAAGATGGCAATGCCAGCCAACAGGGCGACAGCGGTGTCCGCCCCTGCGACGATGAACGAGGTCTTGGCAATGGAGACGTGCTTGGGCAGGTAGGAGCCATACACCATGATGGCGCCCATACCCAGACTGAGGGTAAAAAAAGCATGCCCCATCGCGGTCAGGATGCTGTGGCCATCGATTTTGCTGAAATCGGGATTGAACATGAAATCCAGTCCCTGCTGATAGGCGTCAGTAGACATTGCATAACCGACCATCACCAACAGCAGCGCAAACAGGCTGGGCATCAGAAAACGCACCGCTTTCTCCAGGCCACCCTGTACACCCCGCACCACGACATCCATGGTGGCCATCATGAACAGGCTGTGCCAGAAAATCAGCTGCATCGGGCTGGCAATGAAAGCATCGAACAATTTCGCGATGTGGTCGACACCTTCACCGGAAAAACTGCCGCTCAACGACTTGAATACATAGGACATCGCCCAGCCGGCGATGACGCTGTAATAGGAAAGAATCAAGAACCCGGTTATCACCCCTATCCAGCCCAGGTAATGCCAGCTTTCATCGGCGCCCGCATCCCTGGCAAGGCTCTGCATGGTGTTGATCGGACTTTGCCGTCCGCGCCGCCCCATCAACGTTTCGGCAATCATGATGGGAATACCGATCAGCGCGACACACAACAGATACACCAGCACAAATGCCCCTCCGCCATTTTCACCGGTGATATAGGGGAACTTCCAGATATTCCCCAGCCCCACCGCCGATCCCGTTGCAGCAAGGATAAAGGCAAATCGCGAAGACCATTCCCCGTGAATCGATTTTTTGATTTCCGTCATTGGTATACCGTTGGCAAATCATAATTTAGCAAAACAGTAGCACCAGAAAATGCCGTAAACATTTGTTAATATGTGATATGTTTCTATTAGCCGGCTGTTTCTGGCTGCTAAATTTTCAAGTGCG
>JANEMG010000324.1 GCA_024511045.1 Gammaproteobacteria bacterium
ACGGGAGAATGGATCCACCATAGAAATACGTAATTATTGAGAATCATTCGCATCCACAGGGTGCGCAGCATTCAACCAGCCAAAATCAATTTTTAGTTTTGCATATGGCTCAAGGTTCTAAAAATGGGCTTACAAAGAGTTATTGGTGCATTGTTCCTGGTCGCCGCCTTTTCCGCGCAAGCGGAGATTCCACTGACTGAGTTGGATATTCTGGGAAGCTGGTCGGTGAACAAGGAGTCCATCAATCGCGATGGCAGCGCCTACAAGGAACTGAATACCACATGGGAGTTCAAAAGCGATGGCACGATGATCGGGATTTCCATCGATTCACAGAAGCATGCCCGTGTCGGAAAATTCCGTGCAATACTCAAATACCGGATCGAGGACAGAAAGTTGATCAAGCAGGTCTCGCCCGGCAGATCCAAGCTCGCCCGGCAGATCCAAGGAAGAAACCTGCATCGCCATCGAAAGAGATGGCCCCAAGATGGTCCTGAAATGCAGGAATATCTATTTTTTCATGACCAAAAAATGATCTCCTGAAATATGCGTGATGATGCCCCCGACTGTCTTGCTCAGACGGGCAAGGGGGCAGCAATCAAGACCACGCATTCTGCGGCGCACGGCCATCCGTGGCCATGACCCCGCCGTAAGCGGTCAAATCAGTCGCCGCCTCCCGCTTTCGCCGCATCCAGCGCTTCCTGCAGTTTCTTTTCTTCTTCATGGGTCAGGGAAGTCTGAAGGATTTTTCCGCCCATGCCGCGCAGTTCCTCGAGCACCTTGTCTGGCGTCGCCTTGCGCACCAGAATGAACAGCACCGACTTGCCTTCCTGGATATTGGCGGCCAGTTCCTTCATGAACTTGTCGTTGATGCCGGCATCCGAAAGCGCGCCGCCCAGAGCCCCCGAGGCCGATCCGACAACGAAGCCGAGCAGCGGATTGAGGAACAGCACGCCGATCAGTATCCCCAAGAACCCGCCGGTCATCGCGCCGGTCGCGGTAAGATCATACATTTGCTGCAGCTTGATCTTGCCATTTTTGTCCTTGACGGCAATGACCGCATCTTCCAGGTCGACCAGGTATTCCTTCTGCATTTTCAGCAACTTCAACCGGACCTCTTCGGCCTGGTGTACATCATCGTAGGTAATGACAATCAAATCTGCCATGGGTATTCTCCTTGTTGGTTGTAAAGTTTGTCGATCCTCTTGGGATATGGAGCTGGAATCATTGAATTACAAGGTGGATTAAACGCCTGATTACAAATCTGTGGGTATTTGACATCCCCCCTGTTCCAGCAGCAGAAAACATCCTCATTCTATAGTAAAAAGTGGAAATGCTATCAATGATAGCATTGTTGAAATCGTTCCCCAATTCCGTTCCAGGAACAAGTGATGCTAGCCATGCACCGGGCAACAGGTATACTATCTTCACAGCAGGAAAGATTTTGTAACACGACAGCATCTGATTCAGACAATTACGGCAGAGGCCGCTGCAATGGCAATCCAGGACGACAATAAGGCAGCACAGATTTCCAGGACGTTCTTTTTATTCCTTTCCCGGCTGGTGTTGATTGTATTTTCGTTGTTCATCGTCGTTGCCGCCGGAATAATGATCCCGGAATTTCTCAGGGAGCTGGGGATCGAATGGAAAGTATTGGACGTGCAGATGGTGTATGGCGGGCCCATCGTCGGCGGGGCAATCATTCTGGCGACATTGAAGTTTCTGGGGGAAAGCTTTCCGATCCTGTGGAAATATCTGGCACGGCAAACGTGAAAAAATGCTGGAATTCTATTTGGCATTCTTTGTCGCGGTGCTGGGATTTTCCATAGCCAGTCTGTCCATCAAAGAAATCCTGAAAGAAAAACCGCCGGAAAAAACCCAAACTACGGTCTTCCTGAATTTCAAAACAGCCCCCAGCCCGTTGGCAATCGGCAATGGCACGGGGCTGCCGGTGTTTTTCCTGACGTTTCCCGAAGGCGCCGTGATCCTGAAGGAAGGCGATGCCCAGCACGTATTGCTGGATGGTCTCGCGGCAACCCTGGCTGAATGCGCGAAACTTGGTGCCGCAAACCGGCAGCAAATCAGGATCGAAACCTTTGGCTACGCCAGCAGTTCCGGTCCTGACAGGGAAAACAAAAGACTGGCCAATCAACGCGCCCAATGGGTGAAGGATTATCTGGACCAGGCTTTCGACACGCAGGAATTGCCGAAGGAAAAAATTTCCTTGCTTGCGCATTCCTGGCCAGGCTTCGCTGAAATGCGGCGCGGCCGGTTATTCAGTGATGAAAAATCCCCGGCAGATTCTGACCAGCGATATTCCGAACTGGCTGGCGCCTTGAACAGACGCGTGGAAATTCATTTACTCGATGTCGGCGGCTGTCAGACTTAGAATTCCGAATGCTTTATTACAGCCGCAGCGAAAGCATGGGTTTTCTCACGAATGGAAATGACCATAACTGCCTCGAGCATAATCGCAGCAGCAATTCACTGGATTTGCAGCCGCCGCACTGGCCGCATTGTTTTTATAAAAGACTGCCTGATTACGCATGACCCTCAGCTTTGCTGAAATCCTGTAATTGTCGTCATCCCGACCCTAGCACAGCACCTGTTTTGAATTGCATCAAGAGAGGTTGAATCCACCTTATTTTCCAAATCCAGGTCAAACAAGTGTTCCTCTTAATAGGAAAATAGGTGCTGTACAAGGAGGGATCTTGAGCGTTGGCGCATTGCTCTAGCGCCCAGGATTTCTCCTACCGTCGAAATGACGCTTTATTGGTCTTTCCGCAATGCTGCACCTGTTTTGCATCGATAAGCACAGGATGACAATATGGCTGAAGCTTGTGGGTAATCAGGAAAGGCTATCGACAGATTGTTGTATTTCCTGAGCAAGCGTTTCGTTCATCTTTTTTTGTCGTGCGCCTGGCGCTGGCCGTGCGCAATGCCGGCTCGGAATCCCTGCCGGATTTTTCCGCTGGCAGTCCGGCGAATTCCAGCAATTGCCGTAATTCCTTGTGATCCAGTTCATAATAGGTATGGGCACGCAGTTTTTCCGGCAGCGGCACGGGACCATAACGAATACGCAGCAGCCGACTCACGGTGATCCCCTGGCTTTCCCAGAGCCTCCGCACCAGACGGTTCCTGCCTTCCTTGACGACCACCCGATACCAGCGGTTGGTGCCTTCCCCGCCACTGAATTCAACCCGGTCGAAACGTGCCTCGCCATCGTCGAGCAGCACGCCTTCGGTCAGGTTTTTCAAAATCGTCTCATCGACTTTACCCAAAACACGCACCGCATATTCGCGTTCTATTTCCC
>JANEMG010000325.1 GCA_024511045.1 Gammaproteobacteria bacterium
TGTATTCGGATTCGGCGGAACCGGTCCCAGCGACTCCAGCGTTGGTGTCATTCTGGAATTGTTGATCGCTCGAATTGGCTGGCTTTACCTCCCCCGGCCCAACCTTCTCCGACGCGGTCATGGCTGACTGTACTCCAGCGGGTGATGCCTTCCCTTCTTTCTGAACCGGAGATCCAGTCTCCTCCGGCATATCGACTGCCGACGACTGCACCGGCTTCACCGCCTGCATTGCCAACGGTCCGGACGGCTCTGCTAGTGCAGCATCCTGCGCTTCTTCCACCAGCGCAGGTGGCAAAGTCTCCTGCTGTGCGGTCTTGTCCTTTAGCGCGATCAATACCTCGCGGGAATCATCCGCACTAATTTCACTGAGCAGCCGGATCTGTCCGATGCCTTCGGTCTCCTGGAGCACCGGCTCCGCATCCAGCTCCTGATACAAGGCACCGGTGTTGATTTCCCAAAGCAGCAACAGCACATTGGCCAGCAGCAAAACAAAAAACAAATATTTCATCTTCAGTCCTGTAATATCACCGTCAACCCCTGCAGCACCAGATCGGGTTCAATGACAGGTGCCAGATTGGTATTCCCGGCGATGCGTCGGGCATCACCGCCGGTGAACAGCAGCAGCATCTCCTGCCCCTGCCGGGCAACTACCGCTTCCACCAGTCCGACTGCAGCAAACAACGCGCCATTGTCGATGGCCGCGTCAGTGGCATCGGCCAGACCCACGGCAAATTCATCCTGGAAGGATTGCAGCGTCTCGGTCCCCTGCACGAGTGCTTGTTTCATCATGGTCAAACCCGGTGCGATCATCCCCCCCAGATGCCTGCCCTGTACATCCAGGATATCGAGGGTGATCGCCGTTCCGCAATCGACCACGCAGGCCGGCAGGCCATGATGATGGCGCACAGCCAGCAACGCCAGCCAGCGGTCGATGCCCAGTTTTTCCGGCTGCCGGTAGGCATTGGTCACACCATGGCCATGGGCCTGCGACCGCGGCTGGATGATTGCAAGGCCCGGCCAAAGCCGGCGCAGAACCCATAACACCTGCTCCAGAAGGTCTGATGCCGCGACACAGGCAACGGCAGCCCGGGCAGGCCTGGGCAGATTCCGCCAATGGCTGAGCAGTACCTCCCTGATATCTCCCTGCCGGGCATGCAGCAGGGCCCGACCCTCCTGCATCTTCTGTCCTTCTGCCATGGCCCATTTCAAGCGGGTGTTGCCCACATCGATCAATAGATTCATCGTTTGCCGTCAGCCATTGAAACTGACTTCACCCGATGTAAACACCTGAATGCTGCCATCCTCATGCTTTAACAGTAGCATGCCATCGGCATCGATACCATACACGACACCTGTGATGCTGTTCTGCCCCAGATGCAGGGTCACCGACCGCCCCGACATGCAATCATAGCTGCGCCATTCCTGCAGATAATGCTGCAGGCCACGTTTCTCGTAACCGGCAAGCACTGGCAGCAGTTCATCGAGCAATGCCGCAGCCAGCCTGTTTCGCGGCGGCGCAGCCCCGTTCAGGATGCCCTGCAGATCGACCCAGGCCTGGGTAATGTTTTGCGCTTCTCTTTCACTCAGATAAACATTCAGGCCGATACCCAGGACGACACTGCAGGGCCCGTTGGCCTCACCGGCCACTTCGACCAGAATCCCGCCCAGTTTCTTCCCCTGCCAATAGATATCATTCGGCCATTTCAAGCCCAGCCCTTTGATATCGAGACTCTGCAGCGCCCGAATGGCGGCGACGCCGGCCGCCAGACTCAGACCGGAAAGCACCGCCGGTCCCTGCTGAAAACGCCACAGGATGGACATGGAGATGTTGCCGCCCAAGGGCGAAATCCATTCCCTGCCACGCCGCCCCCTCCCAGCCGCCTGGTATTCGGCGAGACAAACCGTTCCCGACGCGGCGTGGTCCTGCGCCCGGGCCATCAAATGACTGTTGGTGGAAGTGATAGACTGATGAATTTCCAGTTCCGCAAGCAAAGCCCGGGATGTCTCCGACAGGGCCTGCTCGATCAGCATGGCATCCAGCCAGTCGATTGCCTTCTCCAGCCGATATCCCTTGCCGCTGACCGCCGCGATGTCGACGCCCAGTTCGGGAAGCTTCTGCAATTGCTTCCAGACAGCTGAACGGCTGACGCCAAGATTTGCCGCTAATTCCGTGCCGGAATGAAATTCTCCGTCGGCCAGCAACAGCAGCAGCTTTTTTTTTATTTCCGGGAGTTCCACAAATCAGCTGCTTTCCTTCTCTTCCCTGATCTGTTGAATCTGTCTTTTCACGACATGTTTGATCAGCACTTCCCGGTCCTGCTCGGGCATTCTGTAATAATCGACACCGACGATATAGGGGTATTCCTTGTCCATATCGGCATTTTTCTCACAGCGGACGACTTTCCCATAGGTAATGATGACCGCCATACTGGATGACAGCAGCATCTTGATTTCCAGACATTCTCCGGGCTGGATGAGCTCCTCGCTGTCAAACGCGATGCCTGATGCGCTCATGTTGACATTGCGGGTTTTCTGCTCGGACAGTTCCATCTTCTGTATCAACAGGGCGCGTGCAACCAGATCGATCTTGTTGTTGAGAACTTTCAGATATTCCGCAACATCGGGATCGTTTCGCTCCAGCCTGTGCAGACTCACCTGGGATTCCTGGGTCATCATATCAAGAGCGGTGGCCAATGAACAATCACCAAAGGCATTCAATCCCGTTGCACTGTTATCCTGCAACTGATTATCAGGAATTTTTTTATAGTAGAGGCGTATCTCGTCATCGATGCGGAAAAAACGCCGCCTGTCGGAGGACAAATCAGGTTTTCGATGTTCACTCACAAAAAGACCTCCATTGCCAATAGCGTACCTGAATCCGATTACTGGCTGGCAGTAGCCGCCTTGCCGTCGCCAACATCCATGATCTGGACTTTCCCGGGACCAGGCAGCTCATCCTGCTCGAGAATGATTTCCACCCGGCGGTTCTTTGCCCGGTTTTCCGCGGAAGTATTGGCCACCAGCGGCCTGGTATCCGCATAGCCCTCGATGACCAGCCTGCCAGGATCCACGCCTTTGTTTTCCAGCATGTAGTGCGCCACCGTCACGGCCCTGGAAGAGGCCAGTTCCCAGTTGGAGCGATACCAGTCGGTGGATATGGGTATATCATCGGTATGACCGGCAACGACCACCCTGCTGTCGGGTACCATGTGATTATATTCCAAAAAGGAGTTATCCTTTGTTCCGAACCCGCCAGATATTGAACGACTGGCTCACGCAAAACCTGGAGGAAGCATAACGCCATGGTTA
>JANEMG010000326.1 GCA_024511045.1 Gammaproteobacteria bacterium
GCCATAGACCACCCAGGCGCTGCTGGGCAGAGGCTGCAGTTCCCGACGCAGCACGCGCAGCGGTGAGACGCGCTTCAGGCGCAGCAGCGGCGGCAGGGCGAAGCCCAGCAGCGTTGCCATGACGGTGATGAAGCCGAATACCAGCGCCAGCGGACCGGGGCTGGCGACGGTCTGCGGCAGCAGGTTGCGCAGCAGCTGGAAAAGCCCTTCCTGGGCGAACCAGCCGAGCAGGCAGCCGGCGGCGCTGGCGGCAATGCCGAGCACGACAAACTGGCTGCCGTAGAGGATGAGGATGGTGCTCTGTCTGCAGCCCAGGCAGCGCAGAATGGCGGTGCTGTCGAAGTGCCGTTCGGTATAGCGCCGGCTGGCCATGGCGATGGCGACGCCGGCAATCAGGATCACGACGATGTTGGAAAGCCCCAGGTACTGCTCCGCACGGCGCAGCGCCGCGCCGATTTCCGGGCGGTTGTCGTGAACATCCATGAGGCGCTGGGAAGGATTGAGGCGCGGCTTGACCCAGCGGTTGAATTTGCGCAGGGCTTTCGCGCTGCCGGCGAACTGGAAAAAACGATGCACATGGCTGCCGGGCTGCAGGACCTGCGTCGATGCCAGGTCGGCGGCATGGATCATCACCCGTGGCGACAGGCTGTACAGGTCGCCGCGCTGGTCCGGTTCATAGGTGATGATGCGGGTTATGCGCAGTTTCTTTTCGCCAACCTGCAGGTCGTCCCCCAGCTGCAGTTACAGCGCCGCGAGAATGCGCCTGGCGACCCAGGCCTCACCCGGTTGCGGGCCGGCATGCACGACCTGTTCGTCGTGGTAGTCGCCGGCACTGATTTTCAGCAGTCCGCGCAGCGGATATTGCGGACTGACGGCCTTGATGCCTGCCAGCAGCAACTGCTCGTTTTCCATCAGAACGGAGGAGAATTCGGCGCTCTGCGCCTGCCGCAGGCCCAGGCTGGCGGCTTTTTCCAGCCAGGCGGCGGGAATCACCGTTGGTCTGGTGATGACCAGATCCGCGGCCAGAAACTCCGCCGCCTGGATCTCCATGGTGCGTTGCAGGCGATCAACAGCGCCAGCACCAGGATGGTCAGTTCGCCGGAGCGCCCGTCCCGGTACAACAGGCGCAGGGCAAGAGGAAATTGCTTCATAGGATAGTTCCCGCTTCCAGCTTGATGATGCGCTGGCACAGCGAGGCCAGGGCCATGTCATGGGTGACCAGGACCAGCGTGGTGTCGTGCTCCTGGTTCAGTTCCAGCAGCAGATCGATGATGTGTTGTCCGGTCTTGCTGTCCAGGTTGCCGGTCGGCTCGTCGGCGAAAAGAATCGTCGGCCGGGTGACGAACGCCCGCGCCAGGGCCACGCGCTGCTGCTCCCCGCCGGACAGTTGTTTCGGCAGATGGCTGAGACGGTGCCCCAGTCCGACCCGCTGCAGCAGCGTTTCGGCCGCCTGCCGGTCACCGGCCAGTTCCAACGGCAGCATGACGTTTTCCAGGGCGGTCAGGCCCGGCAGTAGCTGAAAGGACTGAAAGACGAAACCGATCAGCTGGTTGCGCAGCGCGGCCCGGCCATCCTCATCCATTTCGGTAAGCGGCTGGCCATTCAGGCGGATGCTTCCGCTGCTCGGCGTGTCCAGTCCGGCCAGCAGGCTGATCAGCGTGGTTTTGCCGGAACCGGAGGTGCCCATGATGGCGATGCTGGCGCCGCTGTCGATGACCAGGTCGATGTCCGACAGGATGGTCAGCGGTCCTTCGGTAGTGGCGACGGTTTTGCTCAAGGCGTTGGCTGTGATAATCTGCCTGCTGTCGTTTATTGCTGAAGTTTCTTTCATGTCCAAATTCCTGGCTACAATGTTGATCTTTGCGGTTTCCTGCGCCGCCGACGCGAAAGTGATTGTCGTTCTGGGGGATAGTATCAGCGCCAGCTATGGAATTGAAGTGCAGCAGGGCTGGGTGGCATTGTTGCAGGAGAAGCTGACGCAGATCGACGGCGGCTGGCGCATCGTCAATGAAAGCATCCGCGGCGAAACCACCATTGGCGGGCTGGCGCGAATCGACGGCGCCCTGAAGCGGCACAAGCCGGCCATCGTGCTGCTGGAGCTGGGCGCCAATGACGGTCTGCGCGGGCTGTCACCGGTGCAGATGAAAGCCAATCTGGCCGAACTGATCCGGCGCTCCCGGGCCGCGGGTGCCGAGGTGCTGCTGCTGGCGATGAAAATTCCGCCCAACTACGGTAAACGCTACACCGATCTGTTTTACGCCGTCTACCAGGAACTGGCCCGGGAATACCAGGTCGTCCTCGTTCCCTTTATCCTGCAGGATGTCGCACTGCACAAGGAATTGATGCAAAAGGACGGCTTTCATCCCAATCGACAGGCGCAGCCGGTCATTGCCGGGCACGTCTGGAAATATCTGCAACCCCTGGTGCTGCAAAGCGGTGAATGATGCTTGATCCGCTTCTACGCAGCAGATTTGCCGCAGCAGCGCTTGTATTTCTTGCCGCTGCCGCAGGGGCATGGCGCATTCTTGCCCTGGCTTGATGGTTCCCCCGTTTTGGCGATGGATCTGACCTGGCCGTCCAAGTAGTACCAATGGCCAGCGGTTTTCTTGAAGCGGCTGATTTCCCGCATGACATGTTCTTCACCGCCGTGCAGGTAGAAGGCCTTGAATTCGACGGTTCCCCTGCCGTCCCTGGCGCCGCCTTTCTTGCAGGCGACGATCTCCAGCCGGCACCAGTCCACATCGTCTTTGGCGAAATCGATTTTTTCCGGTCGGGTGGCCGCATCCCAGCTTTTCAACAGGTACTCCCTGTTGCGCAGTGCGTAGGCGGTGAAGCGCGAGCGCATCAGCTGTTCCGCGGTCTGCGCGGATTTTTCGCCCTGGTGCAATGGCGCGCAGCATTGCGCATACTCGAGCCCGGAGCCGCATAGACACAGTGTCGGTGAAGGTGTTGATGGGTGCATGAGCGGCCTGGAATGACAAAGAGAAGAAAATCGGGCGGCTGTTTCCGCTGCATCGTCGGGGTTGCTGCAGACAGGAGGTCGCGTCCGGCGCGCGGGATGGTGCCTCAGGCCGGAATCGAACCGGCACGCCCTTCCGGGCGCGGGATTTTAAGTCCCGTGCGTCTACCAATTTCGCCACCGAGGCATCGATAACGTCGTCTGTCCGGGTATTCTATCTCAACATATCCCGATACTGAAGTTTCCCAGAAATTATTCAAGCCACCATGCGCAGCAGCACAGTGACCAGAGAATTTCCGGGGGGCTTGCCGGGTTTGGGGCAAACCCTGGCAAAATTCTCATCCAA
>JANEMG010000504.1 GCA_024511045.1 Gammaproteobacteria bacterium
ATAGGGGATGCCGGCAAATTTCAGCTTTTCCCCCTGGCTGAAGGTGTCGCCTACCTGTATCGTGCCGTGGTTGTGCAGGCCGATGATATCGCCGGGATAGGCAACCGTGACGTTCTTCCTTCTGTCCGCCTGAAAGGTGATGGCATTGCCGACCTGGATGTTTTTGCCGATGCGGACATGGTGAATCTTCATGCCGCGGTCGAACTTGCCGGAACAGATGCGCAGAAAAGCGATGCGGTCGCGATGCGCCGGGTCCATGTTGGCCTGGACCTTGAAGACGAAGCCGGAGAATTTCGGCTCATCGGGCCTGACCAGCCTTTGCTCGGCCTCCCGGGGCTTTGGCGCAGGCGCATACTGGGCAAAAGCGTCGAGCAGTTCCTGAATGCCGAAATTGTTGATTGCCGACCCGAAAAACACCGGCGTCTGCCTGCCGGCCAGGTATTGTTCATGGTCGAAGGCATGGCTGGCTCCCTTGACCAGTTCGATTTCCTCGCGCAATTCATCGGCCTGATCTCCCAGCAGTTCGTCCAGCCTGACATTGTACAGCCCTTCGATGAGATCCCCTTCTGCAATTCTGCCGCCATGGTTGGCGCTGAACAACTGCACGGCATCCCGGTAGAGATGGTAGACCCCCTTGAAGCGCTTGCCCATGCCGATCGGCCAGGTCATCGGCGCGCAGGCGATTTTCAGCACCGACTCCACTTCATCCAGCAGCTCGATGGGATCACGGCCTTCGCGGTCCAGTTTGTTGATGAAGGTCAGAATCGGTGTATCGCGCAACCGGCAGACATCCATCAGCTTGATGGTCCTGGCCTCGACTCCCTTGGCCACATCGATCACCATCAGCGCCGAATCCACGGCCGTCAGCGTGCGGTAGGTGTCCTCGGAAAAATCCTCATGCCCCGGAGTGTCCAGCAGATTGATGACGCAGTCGTTGTGCTCGAACTGCATCACCGAGGTGGTCACCGAAATGCCGCGCTGCTTTTCCATTTCCATCCAGTCGGATGTGGCATGCCGGGCGGCCTTGCGCCCCTTGACCGAACCGGCCAACTGGATGGCGCCGCCGAACAGCAGCAGCTTTTCGGTCAACGTGGTCTTGCCAGCGTCGGGATGGGAAATGATGGCGAAGGTGCGCCGCCTCTGCAATTCGGATAATTGTTCTGACATACTGCTTTTACTGCAAAAAACCTGTAATTATAACTTATTATCCCTACAGATGTATTTTCATTATAATGTCCGGAAAACATGCCGGAGATCAATTATGTCGTTTTCGTTTTTTTCACGCTTCACCGCCACTATCCTGATGACTCTGACTCTCACTGCCTGTTCCAGCCTCTACTACAGCGGGCTGGAAAAAATGGGCATCCCGAAACGGGACATCATGGTCTACCGGGTGGAAAAGGCCCGCGACACCCAGGAAGAAGCCAAGGATCAGTTCAAGTCGGCACTGGCACAATTCACCAAGCTGACCAATTTCCAGGGCGGGGATCTCGAGGAAATCTACAACCGCCTGAACAGTGAATATGAAGCGAGCGTCGACAAGGCCGAGGAAGTCAGAAAACGCATCGACGATATCGAGGACGTCTCGGAAGCGTTGTTCGAGGAATGGCAGGAGGAAATCGGACAATACAGCAGCTG
>JANEMG010000327.1 GCA_024511045.1 Gammaproteobacteria bacterium
AGGATGTTGGCGAAGCGGCACGGACGCAGGACGGCCGGGGCAATAATGGTTGTCGCGTTGGCGAGTCGATTTTGGAGACTTGGATGTCCCAAAATCTATCACGAGGTAGCGACACGCTTGTTCCTCCAGCCCCAGTTCGTCGATCATCGTTTTCGGCAGCACGATATAGGCTGCACCGGTATCGATCATCAACGTCACGTCGATGCGATCACCGTTCGGTCCGGTCAGTGCCGCCTCGATAAAATGATGCTCTCCCTGCTTGCTGGTGCTGATGATGGTTTCGTCGGGCACATGCTGCTTGATGCCCAGGACTATGATCTGCTCGATGCCGTCCTTGCCCCGGATCGCCACATAGTTGAAGTCGAAGAGCAGCGCCTGCAATTGCTTCTCGACGCCGCCAGCACTGACCCGCGCCGGCGGAAACGTTTTCAGCAGAGCAAGTCCGCGAACATCGATAGCATGCTGCAGCGCGAGATCATCCAGCTGCTCGGCCAGATTTTCGAAGCCGGTCTTTGGCTCAATCTTTGTCCCGACATCCGGTTCCGGCTGCGGATCTGCGGCCGCCAGATTCACCATTGCGAGCATGGCCAGCAACGACGCCGTCTTGAAATGATTCATATCAACTTCTCCTGTTGCCAAGGCTGCTTCACCTGCCGCCTCGGATGCAAGGCCAGAGCCGCATCTATCCCGTGCCCCGGTAGCCCGAGGTGATCGGATAACGCCGGTCCCTGCCAAACGCCCGCGGCGTGATCCTAATCCCGGGAGGCGACTGGCGGCGCTTGTATTCATTGCGGTCCACCAGACTGATGGTCCGATGCACCACTTCGCGGTCGAAACCCGCCGCGACGATCTGGTCCGCCGACTGGTCCAGTTCGACATACCGTTCCAGGATGGGGTCCAGAATTTCATAGGGCGGCAGGGAATCCGAGTCCTTCTGCTCCGGCGCCAGCTCCGCAGAAGGTGGTCGGGTGATGACCCGCTCCGGGATAACCCCGGCAATGCTGTTGCGGTACCTGGCCAGCTTGTACACCAGCAGCTTCGGCACGTCCTTGATCGGTGCAAAACCACCGGCCATGTCGCCATACAGCGTCGCATAACCAACGCTCATTTCACTCTTGTTGCCGGTGGTCAGCAGCAGGCTGCCCTGTTTGTTGGACATGGCCATCAACACGATGCCCCGGCAGCGGGCCTGGATGTTCTCCTCGGTGGCATCCTTTCTGGTGCCGGCAAACACCTCGCGTAGCATCTCTTCGAAGGCCCTGACTGCCGGCTCGATGGGAATGACATGGTATTTCACGGCCAGCGCCTCGGCCTCCTTTATCGCATCCTGAACACTCATGTCCCGCGTATAGCGGGAGGGCATCAATACCGCCCGGACCTGGTCGGCGCCCAGGGCATCCACGGCCAATGCCAGCACCAGCGCGGAATCGATGCCGCCGGACAGGCCCAGCAAGGCGCCATTGAAACCGTTTTTAACCGCATAGTCGCGGATACCCAGCACCAGCGCCTTGTAGTCACTGACGATCTCTTGATACAGCGGCGCAATGGCGGCCTGTTCCGGCCTGTCACCATGAAAAGTCACGATGCCCAGTTGCTCTTCGAATTCCTCGGCGCGGTACACGATCTGCCCCTCTCCATCCATGACGAACGAAGCACCATCGAAAACCAGTTCATCCTGCCCGCCCACCTGATTGACATACACGACCGGTATCCCGGTCGCCTCGATGCGCTGCCGGACGACCTCTTCCCGCTGATGAATCTTGCCGGCATGAAAGGGCGAGGCATTCAGGTTGAGCATGATCTCCGCGCCTTCCCGGCGGCTGTCCTCCACCACGCCCGGCGTCCAGACATCCTCGCAGATGGACAAACCGACACGCACACCCTTGGCCTGGAACACACATTCCTGGCTGCCGGCGCTGAAATAGCGCTGCTCATCGAAAACCCCGTAATTGGGCAGCACATGCTTGCGGTAGACGACGTGCCTTTTACCATCCCGCAGCACCACGGCACTGTTCCACAACTGCCCCTGGCCCTGTTCAGGAAATCCCAACACCACATCGATACCGACGGTTCTTGCAACGATCTCGTCTACCGCACGGTCGGCTTCGGCAATAAAATCAGGCCGCAGCAGCAGATCTTCCGGTGGATAGGCCGTGACCGCCAATTCCGGAAAGACTATCATATCGGCCGCCAGGGTATCTCTTGCATGCCGGGCGGTATCGACAATTTTGTTCAGATTTTCCCGAATTCCTCCAACCAGCAGATTGACTTGCGCCAGGGCGATTTTGAGCGGCATTGCTTAGACTTGATTTGTGAGTGGAAGTTAAGTTACACAGGTACGACAACCGTCATTGCATCATCCAGCCACCGATCAAACACAGGGGCTGGAGATCGCCATGTTCAGCATCGACATTGTGCGACTGCGGCATGTCAGGACAGGCTGTTTTTTATTGCCCTGCCGATGTCGGTCGGCGAATTGACCACCTCGATGCCAGCCGCCTGCAGGGCCGCAACCTTGCCTGCCGCCGTGCCCTTGCCGCCGGTGACGATGGCGCCGGCATGGCCCATTCGTTTTCCGGGAGGCGCGGTCAGGCCGGCAATATAGGCGACCACCGGCTTGCTGACGTGGGCCTTGATATATTCCGCGGCGGCTTCCTCCTCGGTACCGCCGATTTCGCCGACCAGCACGATACCCTGTGTCTGCTCGTCCTCTTCAAAGCGGCTCAAAACATCGATGAAGTCCATGCCATGGATCGGATCGCCGCCGATGCCGACGCAGGTGCTCTGCCCCAGACCCTGCCGGGTAGTCTGGTGCACCGCCTCATAGGTCAGCGTGCCGGAGCGGGACACGATGCCGATGCTGCCGGGCAAATGGATATTTCCGGGCATGATGCCGATCTTGCAGGCTCCCGGCGTGATCACGCCGGGACAGTTGGGTCCGACCAGCACCGACGAAGAAGCCGCCAGTACCGCCTTGACGCGCAGCATGTGCAGTACCGGGATGCCTTCGGTGATGCAGATGATGACCTCGATGCCGGCGGCCTCTGCCTCGAGTATGGCGTCGGCGGCAAATGGCGGTGGTACGTAGATCATCGTCGCGTTGGCGCCGGTCTGGTCGACGGCCTCCTGCACGGTATTGAATACCGGCAGATCGAGATGCGTCTGGCCGCCGCGGCCCGGCGTGACGCCCCCAACCAGCCTGGTGCCGTACTGCAATGCCTGGCTGGAATGAAAAGTCCCCTGTTTGCCGGTAAAGCCCTGGCAGATAACCCTGGTTTCTCTGTCGATCAAAATACTCATG
>JANEMG010000328.1 GCA_024511045.1 Gammaproteobacteria bacterium
CCTATTGTTTTTCAAGCGAAAGAAACAAAATAAACAAGAATATTGCCAAGCACTAATTTATCCGCCATATTAGTCGGCTCTAATATCCATTGCTCCAAAAAATTGGGAAACTTCAGATTGAATAAATGGTACAGGAAAAAAGGATAAACTCTAACATGAAGGAAGACCATTGTCTGCCGGTAACTACTCGGGCCCCTTTGGGTAGTCTGTTCCGGAAGACGCCGTGAAATACATCCCTGTAGGCTTGACTTTGGCATCCCTGCCAAAGACACTTCCTCCACAGACCACCCATAGAGGCCTTTTTTACTATGGGTGAGTAGTTACGTCTGCCGGAGCATTTTGCCTGCCGGTCTGGAGCGACTGCAAGGAAAAGTTTTCCTGTTTACGCATGCCCCCCCGGCTTTGTGGAAATCCTGTCATTTTGTCGTCCCGACGCCATTTTCCTTGTCATCCCGACGCAAGGAGGGATCTCGATGGCTGCTGCAGTGCTGGGGCTTTCAAAATTTCCCCTTGCGCTGATCGATACGCTTCCTCTCAGTACATTTCCGGACCGGGCTCCCGCCTACAGCAGCGGTTCGACGACGGCCAGCAGGTCTTCCCGGCTGAACTCTCCGGGCTGATGATGCATGAATTCCCCCTGTCGGCTGACCACCACGGTAAAGGGTACCGCCTGCATCAGGTTGCCCATCAGGATCGACAGGCCGACACCATCGTCGCCGGCGATCAGCATCGGATAGTTGTCATCGATCTGCTGCAGATATTCCGCCACCGGCTGTTGTTCCTCGATGGCGATGCCGATGAACTGCAGGCCCTTGTCTCCGTATCTTTCCTGCAGGGCGATGAATTCAGGAATTTCCTCCCGGCAGGGCGGGCACCAGGTAGCCCAGAAATTGATCACCAGCACGCGGCCCCGCCATTCCGAACTGCTGCGCTGTTTTCCCGCCACGTCGGGCAGCGTGAAGGCCGGCAGCAGGTCGCGGGCCTGCCCGGTTGCCTGCGGCAGCGAATTGAACCGCTTGACCATGATACCGGCGCCCAGGGCGATGATGGCGGCGGCTATCAGCAGCAGGGTCTGGTTTTTCACAGGGGAATCCGCTGCAGATGTGCCAGGAACTCCTCGGTATCCTGATAACCGATGATTCTGAATTCCGGTCTTTCCTGGCGGTCTGGGCCGAAAAACAGGATGGCCGGCGGTCCGATCAGGGAAAATTTCTGCAGCAGCGCCTTGTCCGCCGGAGAATTTTCCGTGACATCGGCCTGCAGCAGCATGACGCCGGCCAGCTGCCGCTTCACTTCGGGATCGGCAAAGGCGCCGCTTTCCATTTCCTTGCAGGTGATGCACCAGTCGGCATAGTAGTCCAGCATCACCCATTGCCCGTTCCGCTGCGCCTGCCGCAGTCGTTCCTGCAGTTCCGGCAGCGATGCCACGCGCTGAAAGGCCAGAGACGACTCTGCTGCGGCCGTACCCAGCGGCACCCCCTGCAGTGGTCTCAGGGGGTTGGTCTGGCCCATGCCCAGGCCGATCAGCAGCAGCACCCCATAGGTCAGCATCATCAACCCGACGCCTTTCCATAATTTGCGCCAGCCAGAGGCATCCGGCGGCAGCGGATCGATGGCGCTGAGATAGATGGCGGGAATGATCAACAGCATGGACAATAACAGCATCGTGACCGCAGCCGGCAGGATCCGCTCCAGCATCCACACGGCCACCGCCAGCATGATCACGCCAAACACCGCTTTCGTGGAATTCAGCCAGGCACCCGCTTTTGGCAGCAGTTTTCCGGCAGAGGCACCGATCAGCAGCAGCGGCATGCCCATGCCCATACCCATCATGAACAGAGCCAGGCCGCCCAGCACGGCATCCCCGGTCTGACCGATGTAGATCAGCGCTCCGGCCAGGGGGGCGGCCACGCAGGGCCCGACGATCAATGCCGACAACGCCCCCATCAACGCCGTGCCATAGATGCTGCCATCATGATGCTTTTCACTGGAATGATGGATCCTGGCCTGCAAGGTCTTGGGCAGTTCCAGCGCGTAGAAGCCGAACATGGACAATGCCAGCAGCACAAAAACAGCGCTGAACAGGATGATGACCCAGGGCTGCTGGAAGGCCGCCTGCAGATTGCTGCCAAACAGCGCCGCCGCGATGCCGAAGCCGGTATAGGTCAATGCCGAAGCGAACACATAGGTCAGGGATAGAAAAAAGGCGCGGCGGGTGGTGATATCCCTGCCCTGGCCGACGATGATTCCGGAAAGAATCGGGATCATCGGGAAAATACACGGGGTAAAGGACAGCAGCAGGCCAAAGCCGAAGAAACTCACCAGCGTCAGCCACAGCGTATCCTGGTGCAGCGCCTGTATGATTTCATCCAGCTCGGACAAACCCGAAGCCGCTTTCGGCTCCTCTGCCGGGGAAGCCGCGGCAGCCTGCTGCAGCGCGGGCAGTTCCAGGACGACGCTCTTGCTCATGGGCGGGTAGCAGACGCCGCGCTCCGCGCAGCCCTGAAATTTCGCCACCAGAGTGATAGACTGCGCCGCCGTATTGCTGCGCAGCAGGGGAACACTGAAGGCCAGCTGGTCATAAAAAACCTGCACCTCGCCGAAGGCCTCGTCGTGCATCGGAATGCCGGCGGGAATGACATAGCTGCCAAGCCGTGTGCCGGTACTGTCCTGCAGGGAAAGGACCGTCTTTTCCCGGTACAGATAATAGCCGTCGGCGATTTCCCAGCTGGCCCGCAGGGTCGTGCCATCGACGACCACAGGGTTGAACCTGAAGGCCTGGTCCGGCGGCAGCAGTTCGTCCTGGAACAGATTCAGGCGCAGGCCCTGAAAGCTCTCGAACAATCGGCTGACCGGATTGCCGCCGGCAGCAGGCGGACCGGGCAGAGCTATATCCAACCGGGTTTTCTGGGGAGGATAACAGATGCCGATATCGGCACATCCCTGGTGCGTCACCTGTATCGTGATCCGTTCATTGCTGCCGGCGTTTTTGACTGGCACGGGTAGGCGCAGGGTATTCCGGTAAATCTCCACTTCACCAAAGTATTTGTCCTGCTTGACGATGCCTTTCGGAAAAGCAGGCGCTGCCAGTTCCACAGGCGGGCTCAGGGATATGGCGGTGATTTTGCTGCGATACAGATAATAACCATCGGCGATTTCCCATTGCAGCAGGATCTCGCCGCCGCCGTCAGCCGCTGCGGAAAGCTGGAATGCCTCACCGGGCGGCAGCAGATCGCCGTTGTCCACGGCCATGCCCTGCAGACTGAACAGTACCG
>JANEMG010000329.1 GCA_024511045.1 Gammaproteobacteria bacterium
CACGTTCACCCCGCCAGGGATGGCGGGATGAAATCCACGGGCTGTCCACACGGAGTCCGCAGTTCAATGGCTAAAAAGGGGCTTCTTTACCCACAGATATCACTGAAGAGCCACAATAATAAAGCATCGCTGCTGCCTGTTCCGGCCCATCACCGGGAAATACCCTGGCGAAGCCGACAAATCGATTTTATTTTGCAAAAAAGCTGCTTAACCTACCGGATAGCGGGGGTTTCGTCAAGGCTATTTCCTAGTATTTTACTGGGTTCCTGTCATTAAATGTAATTTTTTTTGTCCGCCGCACCCACCGTCATCCTGAACGACGCTCCGGTCCTGCCCGCGACTCTTTGAGCATCCTGAACAATGCCGCAACGGACACGCACAATATTGCTGCCGTGCGATGCACGGTTCTGCAAACCATCGGACAAACATTATGATAAAATCCCCATCCGACGCTTCCGAAATTCGTTTTTTAACCTTGAATAAACATTAAAAACTTAATGACAGCCATTATGAACAAACCAAAAAAAGTTGCAATTCTTACCGCAGGCGGCCTGGCCCCGTGTCTCAGCTCAGCGATCGGCAGCCTGATCGAGCGCTATACGGAAATCGACCCGTCCATTGACATCATCTGCTACCGCAGCGGCTACAAGGGCCTGCTGCTTGGCGACTCTTACAAAGTCACGCCGGAAATCCGTGAGCGTGCCGGCCTGCTGCACAAATTCGGCGGCTCCCCGATCGGCAACAGCCGCGTGAAACTGACCAACGTCGAGGACTGCATCAAACGCGGCCTCGTTCAGGAAGGCCAGGACCCGCAAAAAGTCGCCGCCGACCAGTTGATCGAGGATGGTGTGGACATCCTGCACACCATCGGCGGTGACGACACCAATACAGCAGCCGCAGACCTGGCCGCCTTCCTGGCGAAAAACGACTACGGCCTGACCGTAATCGGCATGCCCAAGACCGTCGACAACGACGTTTTCCCGATCAGGCAATCGCTGGGCGCCTGGACTGCCGCGGAACAGGGTGCCCGTTATTTCTGGAATGTGGTTGCCGAAAACAACGCCAATCCGCGCATGCTGATCATCCACGAAGTGATGGGGCGCAACTGCGGCTGGCTGACCGCCGCCACTGCCAGGGAATACCGCAAACTGCTGCAGCGCACCGAATGGCTGCCGGAACTGGGTCTCGATTCCGCGGCTTACGATGTCCATGCCGTGTTCATTCCGGAAATGGAAATCGACCTGGCAGCCGAAGCCGGACGCCTGCGCACGGTGATGGACGAGACCGACTGCGTCAATATTTTCGTTTCCGAAGGTGCCGGCGTGGATGCCATCGTCGCAGAAATGCAGGCCCAGGGCCAGGAAGTGCCGCGCGACGCCTTCGGCCATATCAAGCTGGACGCGGTCAATCCTGGCAAATGGTTCGGCGAACAGTTCGCCGAGATGATCGGTGCAGAAAAAACCCTGGTGCAGAAATCCGGTTACTTTGCGCGCGCCGCAGCCGCCAATGTCGAGGATATCCGCCTGATCAAGTCCTGTGCCGACCTGGCCGTGGAATGCGCCTTCCGCAGGGAATCCGGCGTGATCGGCCACGACGAGGACAATGGCAACGTACTGCGCGCCATCGAGTTCCCGCGCATCAAGGGCGGCAAACCCTTCGACCTGGATACCCCCTGGTTCGGCGAAACGCTGACGGCAATCGGCCAGAGCAAAGGCGCCAGAATCGAGGTCAGCCATTAGACTTCATCCACGCAGCGTCAACCGCAGGCCGGATCGGTACAATATGCCAGTCCTGCCTCAATGACCCTGATCTGACGTTAATGCTGTCACCCGCAGAAAAAACTGCGCCAATTGTTGCAGCAGCCGGGCTTGCTGGTCATGCCCGGCTGCCATGATGCCATTTCCGCCAGACTCTGCCAGCAGGCCGGCTTCCCTACGGCCTTCATGAGTGGTTTCGCGGTTGCTGCTAGCCGCCTTGGCCTGCCGGATACCGGCCTGATATCCGTCACGGAACTGCTGGAACAGGGACGCGACATCTGCAGCGCCGTCTCGATACCGATCTGGGGCGACGGCGATACCGGCTTCGGCAATGCCATGAACATCAAGAGGACCGTGCGCGACTATGCACGCGCCGGGTTTGCCTGCATCATGCTGGAAGATCAGATTGCCCCGAAACGCTGCGGGCACACACGCGGCAAAACCGTGGTCAGCCACGAGGAAGCGCTGCTGCGCATCCAGGCGGCAGTCGATGCCCGAAACGAAGGCACCGACATCCTGATCATGGCCAGGACCGATGCCCGGGCCACGCACGGCATCGATGAAGCGATTGCCAGGGCGCGACAATTCCATGAACTGGGCGCCGACATCAATTTTCTGGAGGCTCCCGAAAGCTTGGCCGAAATGCGCCGGTATTGCCGGGAAGTTCCCGGCCACAAGGTCGCCAATCTGATCGAAAAAGGGAAAACACCCATACCCTCCCATGACGAACTGGAGCAGATGGGCTACAAAATCGCCGTCTACCCGCTAACGCTGCTGAATGTTTCCATACAGGCCATGCAGCACTCTTTGGCGGTGCTCAAACAGGATGGCAGACTGCCGCCCACGCTGGACTTCGAAACCCTGACATCGGTGGTCGGTTTTCCGGAATATTATGCCGAAGAACAGCGTTACCAGCAGCAACCACCCGAAGACAAATAGATCGCTGTCTGTGTTAACCATTCCTGCCAATTCACCGATGAGGAGTTGCACAATGGATAAACAGCAAGTAGAGAAAATCTGGGACGATGTAGTCACAGAAACGAGCAATCGTTCCAAGGGAGCTTTCAAGCGCGCCCTGTGGTTCGGCAACGACAACCGGCTGCTGGGCCAGAACAAGGGGCTCAGAAAAGCCCTGCGCAACGCACCCCGAGCCCTGAGCACCGATCTATTGGGACTGGCTTCCATACCGCCAGGGTTGAATGTGATGGTGACCTCTGCCGTCGATGTGATACTCAACAGGGGAAAAGATGTTTACAGCGACCAGATCAAACCCTTGATCAGAAACAAGCCGATCAGCGCCGAAGAAGCAATGCGGAAAAACATCAAGCACAGCGTCAAGGATTTGAAATCCAACGCTTTCCAGGTCATCGATCGGAATCTGGTGAAACTTGCCAACGCGAAAAACAAGGTCAGTCCAGCGGTTCAGGCGCTGATGACTTCAGTGTCGCACATCAGCTATACGCATGTCCCCTCCAATGTCGCCGTCGTGTCCTGATG
>JANEMG010000505.1 GCA_024511045.1 Gammaproteobacteria bacterium
CTCATTAGGGGCTCCAAAAAACAGGTAGCCAGTGCGGGCGGCTTTATGTTCCTGCCAAACCAGTTCATGCTGCCAAATCTTGTAACCAGTAACATAGGTGGCATCCTGGCACTCCATGACCCGCTTGAGCGCTTCATAGTAATAGCGATCAAGTTCATTTGGATCCAACACATCGGCTTTGTTGTCAATTAAGGCATCAAAATCATCGGTTTTTTTCAGATTTAAAAACCATTGTTGGTTTTCTTTATTTTCATCAATAAATTGGCCACTAACCGTTTTATGAATTTCACGCAGAACTGTTTCCACATGGGTTTGTAGATCTTTATCTGGCTCGTCACTTCCCAGTTCGGCAATCAATGGATCAAAGAGGCAAAGGCGATCACGCAGCTCCTCCGCGGACGCCCCCATGGGCGCGTAAATGTCACCGGTAGTTAGACGATGGAGCGACAGCGCTCGGATCAGGCGCAGGGCCATCGGCTTGTATTGTTTGCGGGGAAAAGCATTTTCGATGCGGGACTCCAACACCTGACTACAGTCGATAACGGCCCGGATATCGGGAATAGCGCGGAAGGATGCATTCTGTTTGAGTGTGTTCCAGTAGCTGTCGAAGGCGATCAGCCCTGGCGCGTCCTGAGGCACGTCCTTGTCGAGGATTCCTTTCATGCCCAAGGAAAGGGTTTTGAGCACCTCGCGCTTTTCAACCACAGTGACCCGCTCAAAAGTATCGATGTAATCAGGATGCACAGGAAAGAGTCGGACAAATTCGTCCATCCGCTCATTCATATTGCCGTAGAACCTGGCAAATGGCGTCAGATAGTCACGGATCTTGGCTTGCTGTTCGGCGTTCTTTTTGAGAAGGCGTTCGGCCACCACGTACTTGACGTCGCTGCGTGCGATCAGGATCTGTTCGAATCGATCCTTAACCCGGCGGATGCTATCGGCAACAAAGGCGAAGCGAGGACTATCGAAAATGGCTTCCTGCACGCCAGCCATGAAGCGGAAACGCAGGTCTTTGCAGACTTCGCCTATCTCGCGGAGGAAGTTGAGATCCAGGATAAGCTCCTGGTCCTTGCGAGTACGCAGATAATCCAGTAACTCATCGACCACCAGGAGCAGACCGTGCTTAGGGTAGGCCTGGTCGAACTTTTCCATCATATCCTCGAAGGCCCGCTTGTGGCTGGTGATGGTGCCCGCATCAGGGAAGACGTAGTCCACGCCGAGTTTATCGAGGCTCTCTTCCAGCTCGGCAACCAGAATGTCGCGCAGGGACATGGTGGTTGCACCGATTTCGGTACGGATGACCTTAAAGCGGCCGGCAATCTGCTCTGCTGCATCCCGAACACCGGAATGATTCACTCCTTCCAGCAGGGAGGCATCTGCTGCTAGGCTGGAAACTACCGACATCAAGTGCGATTTACCGGTACCGTAGTTACCGACGACCAACAGGCCCTTGTTGTCGACCGGCTGTTCAAACTGCATCTGCGGGATGACAAGCTGGATGAGGCGTTCCGCCATCTCATCAGAAATGACGTATGTGTTAACCAAGTGTTGTGCGGCGCTGGATTTGTCTGCGTCACGTAATTGAACGACCGACTCAATCGGGTCGAACTGGATTAGGTCTCCGTATTTCA
>JANEMG010000330.1 GCA_024511045.1 Gammaproteobacteria bacterium
GATTTGACCGACGTCTTTCTCCCTTACGACGCTCCTTGAAATTCAACGTGGAATTGGCAGCCTTGACGCGCGGATCTCTTTGCCAGGAACGAACATGATATTGCCTGACCGCCAGGTGCCGGCCCTTGAACTTTTTCCCGTGCAAGCGTTTGATGACGCGCAAAGCGGCGTCGTCAGGCTCGACACGGACCAGACCATCACATTCCAGCGTGTCCGAAACCGGATCCTTACGGCAAATGATATCCACAGTGACGATATGGTTCTTTTTTCGTAGCAGGGAAAAAAAACCGTTGGGGAGCGCCGCCTGGAAATGATCGGCAATTTCTCTCTTGACCGTGTCCTGGGGTATATTTCTGATAATTATCAACATAATTGCAAGCCGGGTGTCGGTGTCAATATTAATCTAGCTCCCGTCTATATGATGGGAACTAATGCAGCACCTGTTTTTTTTGTGACACTTAATTGTCTTTTTGCAGGTATTTTTTTCAATTATTTACCATGCCATTGCACAGTCATGGAAAACAGGTGTTGCACTAATCCGGCATAGGGAAGTGCCGGCGGAATCAATGACTGCAAGGCATTGATTGTGGATAAAACAGCCAATCGCATTTGCTGTTTTCTTATCTTGAACATCCCTTGGATGGGTGTTTATAGATGCTAACTAGTCTAGTAGAAATTAAAGATACTGCGAAAAAATATGAAAACCCGGGCCAAGAGGAATCTTGCAGGGTCTCACTGCACCTTCCTGATTTTTTCCATGTACAGCGTCGCGGCAATGACCGCCGCAGGAGGCACCAGAATGTTCAACACCGGAATGGTCAGACCGAGCACGACGATGCCGCCAAAGCTCAACGCGCCAAGACGGATGCGCTTCAACAATTGCCGCTGCTCGGGAAACAACAATCCCTCATTTTCCAATGGATAGGCCATGTATTCCAGTACAATGCCCCAGGCGCTGAACAGCACCCATAGAAAAGGCGCCAGCAGATTGATGCCGGGTATGACGAACAGCAGCAGCAAGGGGAGGGCCCGGATCCCCAGATAGCCGAGACGCCTCAACTCCGAGAAAATCACCTTGCTCCATGGCTGTTCTGCAGGCGCCACGGCAGCACCTTTGCTGAGAGACAGTGTTTTTTCCGCCAATTTGCCATAAAAAGGCGTGGCAATCAGATTGGCGAACAAGGTAAAGGTAAAATAGCCAGTAATCAAAAAACTCAGGAAAAGCAGGGGCCACAGGATCCATTCCAACCAGGACAGCCAACCGGGGATAAAGCTCGCGATCAGATCACTCAGGTAGACCATCCCCAAGGAAAAGAACGTCACATAAATAACCAGATTGATAACGATGGGAATGACGACGAATTTGCGCAATTCTGGCTTTTTCAGCCAGGCCAGGCCCTGCAGCAGACATTGCATTGCCAGCACTGGATTGGCGCCTTTTTTAACATCTATTTCACTATGGGTCATTGCTGTAAACTCTTGATTCCTTGCTCTTCTGGATTGAGGATCACGCCCCTCTCGGTGACGATTGCCGTAATCAATGCTGCCGGCGTCACATCGAAAACAGGATTCCAGGCCTGCACCAGGGAATCCGGATTGTTATAGCATTGTGGAAGCAGTTCAGCAGCTTCTCTCTGCTCGATTTCGATCTGGCTGCCGTCCGGCATCCGCCAGTCTATCGTGGAAGTCGGGGCCACGACCATTAGCTTCACCCCATGCTGTCCGGCCAGCACGGCCAGCGAATAGGTGCCGATCTTGTTGGCGACATCGCCGTTTACGGCAATACGATCGGCACCGACGATCAACCAGTCTATTCTACCCTGTTTCATCAAGTAAGCGGCGCTGGAATCGGCAATCAACGTCGAGGCGATGCCGTCCTGCTGCAATTCCCAGACGGTCAGCCTGGCGCCCTGCAGCCAGGGTCTGGTTTCCGTGGCATAGACATTGTCGAGACCCTTTTTCCAGGCGCTGCGTATGACACCCAGCGCCGTGCCATAGCCGCCCGTGGCCAGCGCGCCGGCGTTGCAGTGGGTCAGAACGCCTTTGCTGTTCCCCAGAAGCGCCGCCCCCAGGTCACCCATTTTACGGTTTGCAGCGATATCGTCACGGTGAATGCGTTCCGCCAGGGCCACAATCTCCGGCAAAGGATCATCGGCATGCCTGTCCAGTTCCTGCTGCATCCTTTCCAGCGCCCAGAACAGATTGACTGCCGTGGGCCTTGACTCGGCGAGCAGCTGCAAATCCTCGGCCACCCTCTCCCGCCAGCGATCCAGGTCCCTGCGCCGCCATTCACGAACCGAAAGCACCACGCCGAAAGCCGCGGCAATGCCGATGGCCGGCGCACCGCGCACGCGCATGGTCCGGATGGCTTCGGCAACGGCTGGCGCATCGCTGCACAGCGCAAAGACGACCTCCTCGGGCAGGCGGCGCTGATCCAGAACCCGCAGGCCGGCGTCGGTCCATTGCAAGGCATGGACCATTGAATCTTGCTGGGTGTTCATTGAAAATCGATCCCTCTCCTGTCAGAGCAATTGCAACGGGAATTGAAATTCCTGTGCGCAAAACGTTATATAATCGCAAAATCGCCCTATTGAAACAACCCGCCATGCAAATCGATACCATTGTCAATGCCCGCTGGATCATTCCTGTCGAACCCGATGGCGCCGTATTTGAACAGCACAGCCTGGCCATCGACAATGGCCGCATCATCGACCTGCTGCCAATCGCCGACGCGCAAAGCCAATATCAGGCGGCCACCGTCACCGAACTGCCCCGGCACGCCCTGCTGCCGGGCCTGGTCAACGCCCACACGCACACCGCCATGACTCTGCTGCGCGGCATTGCCGACGACCTGCCGCTGATGGAATGGTTGAACAACCATATCTGGCCACTGGAGCAGCAATGGATGAGCGAGGCCTTCGTCCGGGACGGCACCGACCTGGCCATCGCGGAAATGATCCGGGGCGGCACCACCTGTTTCAACGATATGTATTTTTTCCCGGAAGTGACCGCCCATCAGGCGCTGCAGCATGGCATGCGCGCCAGTGTCGGGCTCATTCTGATCGACTTCCCCACCGTCTGGGCGGAAAACAGCGAACAATATATCGAAAAGGGCCTGGCCCTGCATGAGCAGCTGCGCCACGAACCCCTGCTCAGCACACCCTTCGCACCGCATGCCCCGTACACGGTTTCCGACCAGCCGCTGCAGCGCATCCGGGCTGTCTCTTATACAC
>JANEMG010000331.1 GCA_024511045.1 Gammaproteobacteria bacterium
CTATTGCCGCATCTCCAGTTACCTGCAGACCATGGCAAATCAGGGATACAATCCGCTGGTCGCCATTCAAATGGCCTTTTCGGGACAGCTCTATGCTGATAGGGGTGAGTAGTTACCATCAAGATACGTTATTCAGCACGGTCAGTCCTGCAGACCGAGTGCCCAAAGATCATCCCCTGCGACCCATTCGCCAACTTGTTGACACGGCTTTGTTGGCATTGGATGAGGATTTTGACGCCCTTTATGCCGAAGCCGGGCGCGACTCCATTCCACCAGAGAAACTCTTGCGTGCGCAATTGATGAAAGCACCTTTGCCAAGAAAGGTCGAGCTTCGGCGGGCGTGGCAAGACAATGGAATGGCCGCTTGGGCAAGGTGGAAAACTCCCAGGTGGGCGTGTTTTCCGCCTTGTGCCGGGACCACCGGGTCACCTTGCTCGACAGCCGCTTGTATCTGCATCAATGCTCAGCCTCGTCCTCGGCGATGAATTCATAATCTTCTGCGCTCAACACGGTATCAAACAGCCCCACATCTTCCCCTTCATGCCGGTTGATACCAATGTATTCGAGACTGGCATCCTCATACCGCTTGAATTTGTAGATCGCATCGTTCATCAATGCACTGTTAAACACATTCAGACTGACCAGTAATTCAAAATCTTTTACTTCGAGGCCAGTTACCCTTTTGAACAGGCCCGGTTCAAGTTGGGTGATCACATCCTTCAAACTGTGCTCACGGTAGTCGGTCAAATACATAAATACGGGAATGCGAGTGGCAAACTTAATCAGTTTCTCCTGTACCTGTTTACGCTTGCTTTTGAATTCCTTTTCTTCTTCGGTGAGTTCCTTCTTTTCTTTGGGGGTCAGCTCATCATCATTTTTTTCCTTGCGCGTTTTCTTGACCGCTTCGGATTTATTTATGATGGTTTCTATATCCTGATTGAGCGAGCGGAACCCCTCGATGCTCATCAAGGCTTTCATGGCATCCTCATTGCCCATCAGCCGGCGGAGCGTGTCATTGTCCACATTCACCAGCAAGGCGCTTTCCCAGCGCCGGGCCAGCAGCGTGGCACTGGTTCCACTCATGGCGATATCCAGCACCCCCTGGGCATCGAGCTGTTTCATGGAACTGCCATCATAAGCCAGCACCGGCAGGAAGCTGATAAATTCCTCAACCTTTTTTTCCGGGTTGGTTTCATCCACATTCAGGCGGCAAGAATAGTCCGCAATCTGCCGCAGTGCCCTGTTTGGCGCGAAGTCCAACACATAACATTCCTGCTTGATGATCTCTTCCCTGTTAGGCGACTGCCCATCCGGGTTCTTGATTGTCCATGGGGACTGCACGCGAAAAGCCGCCTGGAAATAGGTCTCTGGACTGGAAGAGTTGCGCAGCATAAAGATACCGGTCCATGGGCGCACAGTGACACCCGTGGTCAGTTTGCCGCAAGACAGGGTGATGGTTTTGCTCTTCAGGGGGTTACCCATGGCTTTAAGAACAGGCGGCAATGCTTTCACTCCAATACCGGCAGCCGTTCCTGCTGCCACTACCACCTCATAGTCATGATAAAAGGTATTTTGGCGGCGGGCTAATAAGTTGGCCATAGCATAACAGGCCGCCACAGTGGGCAAGAACCAGAATGTATGGGTCAAAGCGTGGAGCAAACGCGCATCGGAATACGGCATGGGAGGCTTTTTTGCACCCAACTTGAGGTTATCAATGGTGGTTGCCTGAAAAGCACCACGAATCAGGTCCAGCCACTTTTGCACTTCGTTTTCATATTTGAAACGGGCATCCTCTTTTTCACCTTCGGCCTTGAAGAAAGTATTCAAATCGAACTCATTAAATTCCCCCTGCAAGGCGATTTCGGTTAGTTCATCAGGCAGTTGATAAGTTATCAACACCATGCGGGGTAACGCTGAATACGGATTGTTTTCACCCTTCCATTGGGATTTAGCGCGTTGTTCATCCGTGTAGGTCCAGTTGAAGATCTGCTCCTCAATAAACTCACCCGAGGCGATAGCTCGAAAAGGCGTACCTGACAAATAAAGGAAATGGCCGGTTGTGATCGGTAGAATGTCTTCATCAAAGTAATCCAACCCATCACCCACGCCAAACTTTGCTTCTTTCCCGCCTTCCGCCTCGAACAACTCCTTGGCATTTTCCCGCCAGGCTCCAAAATGGTATTCGTCAAATATAACTGCATCCCAGTGGGTGGCATGTACCCATTCATTTTTCGCCTTGATGCCACCGGTACTGCGGTTTCTGCCCAGATAGTCCTGAAAAGAACCGAAACAGACGATGGGTTTGTCCTTGTCCGCCTTTTCCCAGGTCAATTCATTGGATGGAGAGATGAACTGCCAACCGGCAAAATCCACATGCGAGTTCAAATCTTCTTCCCAGGCATTTTGCACGGCAGGCTTGAAGGTGAGCACTAAAACCTTTTTCCAGCCCATTTTCCTGGCCAACTGATAACTGGCAAAGGTCTTTCCAAAACGCATCTTGGCATTCCACAGAAAATGCGGTGGTCGTTCCGGGCGCTCTATTGCCATCTGTTGGAAGTAAGCAGCGGTCTTTTCCACAGCAGCCCTTTGTTCCGGGCGCATGGAAAAATCCCAGGACCGATAATGCTCGATGGTTTTGCGATCCCGTACCGAGATGATGGCAGACTTGACCTTGCTCACCGTACAGGCAAACCATTCCCCATGAACCCGGTTAAAACCCATTTCTACCAGAACACGATGCACATCATGATCTGTAAAGACTGTCCCATCATTTCTGATAGCCGGTTCTTCCAGCACAATCTTACATTTCAACCCAGTGGTTCGACATTGTTCTTTTACCCGTTCTTCGACATCCCGAGTGGTATAGCCCACCTTGAGCAATCCCTCATGATCAGGCGAGTTGAGGATCGTATAAGCATAGATTGCAGGTGTGGCATCCGGACGTTTGGGGAAAAATTTCATACTCATTCCATTTATCGTATCTTACTGTTTGAGCATAAGACATTCGACGATGTATTGCTCGGTCGCACACCTTCGCGAAACTCTCTTAATGTATATTGTTCACACCAAGTACTAAGCCTTGATTTTCAATCAGGTCCCACCAAAGGTCGTTATTGTTTATCCTATATCGTAACTACTCACCCCTAAGATGAGTACAAGCCTGCCTCGATGGATCTACAATCGCTTTTTCATGTCTGTAGAGGCTTGACATCATAGCACC
>JANEMG010000029.1 GCA_024511045.1 Gammaproteobacteria bacterium
GGGAGAATGGATCCACCATAGAAATACGTAAGAAATACGTAATTATTGAGAATCATTCGCATCCACAGGGTGCGCAGCATTCAACCAGCCAAAATCAATTTTTAGTTTTGCATATGGCTCAGACTGAACAAAACCTGCTGGACAGTATCGTCAATGTTCTGCTGATCTGGAGTTCAATCGTCCGAAGAACACTGATCGTGGAAGGCAATCCTGGTTCCTATCTGGCTCAACCTGCAATGGAAACGGCGGAAAAACAACAATGACAACTCTGGCTCGTAAACTCATTTACTTGTTGCTGGCTTTTTCATTGACAGCCTGTTTCAGGGTTCCAATGGAAGCACCTTATGGGCCTGATGTGAAAATACTGGCGCGTGATGAACCTGTCGAAGTGACACGACGCTATCAAAAATGGTATGCCATCTGGGGGATTTTCCCGCTGGATCCTTCATCCAACCCGGCTGACATCGTTGCCCGCGAACATTTGGTGGAAGCCCGCATATATACTGAAGATTCCGTGGAAGATGTCATTGCCGGCTTTTTCTACGCGATCATCTTCCCGGCCGGGATTCTTTTACCACAAACCATTGTCGTCGAAGGCAATCGCGCACCCAGACCTGCTGCTACAGCGGCTGGAATCGGGCTAGTTCCAGACAATATCGACGGGTCTTGCAAAAATGCAAAGACAGGGCATCCATTAGCCTGCCGCTGCCAATAGGGCAAACGTACCCGTCAAGAACAACCGGGCTTTCTGCGCGGTATACTTCCCTGTGAGCAATTCATCTAGGAGAAACAGGAACAGACCTGAAATACCGGCATTCACCTGAGGGCAGGATTTGGCCGGACACGGCTCATTCATCAGCCGTTCGATGCTCTGAATCGGCCGGCCAGCCCGGCCCGAGCCAGGGTTATACGCCTGGCGACAACGACAAGGCTATGGCTGGATTGCAGGGACGATTACTTCCGACTGCGCGGTGCTGTTGGCGAAATGTAGGGGCCGCCCTTTTTTGAAAGCGCCGCTTCCAGGGCGATCAATATCGTACCAAGGTACAATTTCACCCGCGAATAGTTCTTTGTTAGAATCGGAGTCGTATTTCTACTGAAAAGCCAGGAGTGTATTTGTGCAGCAGCATTTGAATCACGCAGACGACAGCCCTGTCGACCAGCGCCATGCGCCCGACCGGCGCACTCAGCAGCTGAAGGCAGTGTTCTGCTCGCTGTACAAGGCCAGGCGCAGATCGGTAAGAAGGAAAGAGGCGGCAAACCAGCCCTATTACACGGATTACTATGAAAGCTGGGTGGGTGCACGGTGCTGGCCATCATCTGCCTGAGCGCCGCCGACGCCATCCTGACACTTGAGATCCTTGCCAGGGGCGGCACGGAAGTCAATCCACTGATGGCGCTGCTGCTGGACATCAGCGACAGCGCATTCATCCTGGGGAAGCTGGCCATCACGGTGGTCTGCCTGTTCATCGCCCTGGTGCATATCAACTTCAGGATCCTGAAGGTTTTTCCGATGCGCATCGTTCTGCTGCTGTTGCTGCTGCTCTATTGCGGCCTGGTCAGCTACCAGTTGACTCTGCTGGCAGGCTAGACACGCATCCCTGCGCAAGCGGGTAGCGGGCTTAAAAACCCACGCCAGGCTTCGATGTCCGGAGAGATCCCCCTTACTATGCCGGGTTCTGCAATTTTTTCAGCAGGCTTCTGCCGATAAAATTGGCAAAGTCCTCCTGGTTTTCATACCCCATTTTCTGTGCAAAACTGACCAGCGCCATGATCAGCTGCTTGGTTTCTGCGATTTCCTCGTGGCTGCGGCCGCATCCCTGGCAGTGGCTTCCATCTTCGGTGCACTGGCCGGGAACACATGGACTGAATTGCATGTCGATACCTCCAATTGAATACCGTTGATAAATTTCTGCCCTGGGGCAGAAGTCAGGCATATTGTCGCCGTTTCATTGCAGCGGTGCAATATTATTTTTTCCTGATATTCCTCTGACGCACAATTTCATCGGCAGTAAAATAGGCTGGCGTACCAGTGTCTGGCGCTGACAAAAGGAATCCAATGACTGCCGGTGAATCTGCACACTGAATCAATGCGGGGAAACGGCACCGAAATGTTCTATAATCCATGGCTCTTGCCCCAACGCCTGAAGGATATGGCAAGTACGCGACGGAATGGTTATCCAGGGCAAATCGTTTGCTGCCATCCTGGCCCGAACCTTCCGTCCGCCGCCGGACTGGTCTAGATGCCAGCCCGGAAGACCCGGACCGCCGAAGCGGCGGCCTGACATTATCATCGACCCCGAGGGAAGCACATGAAAAGAACAATGACAACGATCATCGCGCTGTTGATCACCGTTGCCAGCAGCCAGGTCCTGGCACGCAACGACATCCAGGACTACTCGATCGAGGAAGCCCTGTTCCAGGAACAGGCGAAAGAACAGGTCGGCAATGAAATCCGTTTCTATTTCGGCAAGCAGAAACACGGAAAAGTGCTGAAAAGCTGGGGCGAATTCGCGACCAACAAGAAAACCAATGCCTTCCTGAAATCGGACCAGGAAGCCTGCACCTGGGCTTTTTTGTCGGCGCTGAAAGCATTGCGCGACAGGGCGCTGCGGGAAGGCGGCAACGCCGTGATCGACATCAAATCGAACTACAAGGGCAGGACGACGGTCAGCGACAGCACTTTTCAATGCGGGGCCGGCAACATCATCGCCGGCGTCGCCCTGAAGGGGACTGTCGTGAAACTGCCCTGAGCACGTTTTTTAAGCGGACCAACCATGCAACAGACCATTATCCATGCCCTGGATTTCGACGGGGTAATCTGCGACAGCGCCGTGGAAACGGGCATCACCGGCTGGAAGGCCGCCGCACAATTGTGGCCGGATATGCCGGCCGCTTTCCCCCCGGAAGATCTGATCGACCAGTTCCGCCTTGCCAGACCCATCATTGAAACGGGGTTCGAAGCCATCCTGGTGATGCGCATGCTCTTCGAAGACGTCAGCCTGGCAAGCATTCTGGAAGATTTTCCGGAAAGGAAGCGGGCCGCCCTGCTGCACTGCAAGCACGACGAGGCTTTTCTCAAGCAGCTGTTCGGCGAGACCCGGGACCACTGGATTCGTGACGCACTGCCCGAATGGGTGGCCATGAATCCGCTCTTTCCCGGTATCGCGGAAAGACTGGCTGTCCTTGGTGAACAGGACACCTGGTACATCGTCACCACCAAGCAGGAGCGCTTCGTCTCGCAGATCCTGGAAGCCAATCGCATCGCGTTGCCTGCCGAGAGGATTTTCGGCCTGGACCGCAACATGAGCAAGGAGCAGGTACTGCTGCAGCTGCAGGAAGAGCATCCGGAAGCGGTTCTGCACTTCGTCGAAGACCGCCTGCCGACACTGGGAAATTTCATCGTCAACGATGCATTGCAGGCCATCAAGCTGTTTTTTGCCGACTGGGGCTATAATACCGCCCGGGACAAACGACGCGCCGCGCAGCTGCCCCTGGAAGTGATCGGCCTGGATGACTTTTTGAACGCCTGAAAAACCGGGGCTTCAAAGCATGGCAAGCAATGCCTGGGCTGCGTCTGTGGCACTACTGTTGTCGCACGGATCTCAAGCCCTGTCATACAAGTTCATACATGTCCAGCCATGCCTCTCCGCTTTGTTGACACCTCAAAATCTTTGTCATCCCGATGTAAGTGCAGCACCTGTTCTGCTATTGATGGCCAGAGGTAACTACTCACCCATAGTAAAAGAAGCCCCTATAGGTGGTCTGTGGAGGAAGTGTCTTTGGCAGGGATGCCAAAGTCAAGCCTACAGGGATGTATTCACGGCGTCTTCCGGAACAGACTACCCATAAGGGCACGAGTAGTTACCCTCTAAAAAAGGAAACAGGTGCTGTACGAGGAGGGAGCTTGATGGCTCGATACAGATCAAGCCCTTCCCACTACAAAGATTTCTCCTGCCGTCGCAATGACAGGCACGCAGGGGGCTGACCTGGCATCCATTGAACGTAGTTGTCGATTTGAAAATTGCCGCGGATTGCGGGTAATTAGGTAATTAAATCAGCCTGCCCCACAGGTCATGCTCGTCGGCATCCTCGATCAGCACGTCGACCCAGTCACCGACCTGCAGATGGTTGGCGCCATCGATGAACACCTGGCCGTCTATCTCCGGTGCATCGGCCTTGCTTCGGGCGACGGCCCCCTGTTCCACCACCTCGTCCACCAGCACGGTTTCGGTCCTGCCGATGCGGTGCTGCAATCGGGCCGCGCTGATTTTGGCCTGATGCTGCATAAACCGGGCCAAACGCTCCTGTTTGACCGCTTCGGGCAGTTGGCCCGGCAATGCGTTGGCAGCGGCGCCGTTGACCGGTGAATAGGCGAAGCACCCGACGCGGTCCAGCTGCGCCGCATCGAGAAAATCCAGCAGTTCGGTAAATTCCGCTTCCGTCTCTCCGGGAAAGCCGACGATAAAGGCGCTGCGGATGACGATTTCCGGACAGATTTCCCGCCAGGCGGCGATGCGCTGCAGGGTATCTTCCGTGGCCGCCGGGCGCTTCATCAATTGCAGTATCCGGCGGTTGGCATGCTGGAAAGGAATGTCCAGGTAAGGCAGTATCCGGCCTTCCGCCATCAACGGAATGACGCTGTCGACATGCGGGTAGGGATAGACATAGTGCAGGCGCACCCAGATGCCGAGCTCCCCCAGCGCCGAGGCGAGATCGTGGAGGCGGCTTTGCCGCTCCCGCCCATGCCAGCTGCCGGCCCGGTATTTCAGGTCGACGCCATAGGCGCTGGTGTCCTGGGAAATCACCAGCAGCTCCTTCACGCCGGCCCCGGCCAGTTGTTCCGCCTCCCGCAGTACTTCTGAGATCGGCCGGCTGACCAAGTCGCCGCGCATGGAGGGAATGATGCAGAAGCTGCAGCGGTGGTTGCAGCCTTCGGAAATTTTCAGATAGGCATAGTGCCTTGGCGTCAGTTTAATGCCCTGCGGTGGAACCAGGCTGGTATAGGGATCATGGGGCGGCGGCAGGTGTTCATGCACCGACGCCACAACCTCCTCCAGGGCATGGGCGCCGGTAATATTCAGCACCTGGGGATGGCGTTCCCGGATTTCCTGTTCCCTGGCGCCAAGACAGCCGGTGACGATGACCCTGCCATTTTCCGCAAGCGCCTCGCCGATGCTGTCCAGTGATTCCTCCACCGCGGCATCGATGAATCCGCAGGTGTTGACCACCACCAGGTCGGCATCCTGGTAGGTCGGGACGATCCGATAGCTCTCCGCGCGCAGCTTAGTGATGATGCGTTCGCTATCGACCAGTGCCTTGGGGCAGCCAAGGCTGATGAATCCTATGGTTGGTGTTTTCATGATATTCAGGAATTGGCAATAAAGACAGCACGTACCGGGGCGGGCAGGCCTTCCACGGTCAAATCAGGGTCGTCGGGGTCGAGAAAGTCGGACAGCGACTGAAAACGCATCCATGGCGTGCTGCGCTGCTCGTCCGGCGTGGTGGCTGTGACATCCACGACGCGGGCATTACGAAAGCCGCAGCGCTTCAACCAGCCCAGCAGGGTTGCACAACTGGGGATGAACCAGACATTGCGCATTTTTGCATAGCGTCCCTCGGGTAGCAGCAACTGGCCATGCCGGGCGTCGATGATCAGCGTTTCCAGGATCAGCTCTCCACCCGGGCGCAGGCAATCCCGCAACTCCAGCAAGTGATCGATGGGCGATCGGCGATGGTAGAAAACGCCCATGGAAAACACCGTATCAAAGAGGCGCAGACTTTCCGGCAGCTCCTCGACGGCCAGCGGCAGAACGTGAATGGGGGCATCGCCATAAAAGTGCCTGACGGTCTGGAACTGCATCACGCTCAACAGCGTCGGGTCGATGCCGAGCACCGTCTTCGCGCCTTGCCCCAGCATGCGCCAGCAATGGTAGCCGTTGCCGCAGCCGATATCCAGGACCAGGCGGTTGGTCAGCGGCGCAATATGCGCCTGCAGCCGCTGCCATTTCCAATCCGAGCGCCATTCGGAATCGATCGCTATGCCGAACAGATTGTACGGACCCTTGCGCCAGGGATGCAACGCCAGCAACCGGTCTTGCAGCTGTTTGCCAGTCGCTTCATCCCGGTCATCGGCGCAGCCGATCTGCACCACAGCGGCATTCAGACTCGTTGTCGAGGGTTGCGCAACCGGAAGCGAATCGAGCACCTGCCGCCACTTCGGCAGATCACCGTGTCGGCCTTTGGCAAAAGCCGCCTCCAGCTGCTGCGGCAGCCGTTCTGCCCAGTGCCGGGCGCCATGCTCCGCCAAAACGCGATACAGGGGCAGATAGCGTTCGCCGGAGAAAATTGGACCTGTGTTGGATTGCATATAGTCATGGATGTTCCTGAAAAACTTCCGTAGCACACAACTATACTTTCCGCACTTGAAAATTTAGCAGCCAGAAACAGCCGGCTAATAGAAACATATCACATATTAACAAATGCTTACGGCATTTTCTGGTGCTACTGTTTTGCTAAATTATGATTTGCCAACGGTATATTTTGTCGGATAGCACAGTTTCCAGGATAATGAAGCCAGACAATTGTAGCAAATTTTCGCAGACAACTTTATTTCCATCGCTAATGATCGACGAACAAATAGATGCGGTAAAAAATTATCTGCAGGGACTTCAGGATGCCATCTGCGCCAGTCTGGAAAAACTGGAGGAAGGTGCGCGGTTTCAGGAGGATATCTGGCAGCGTTCAGCGGGCGGCGGGGGCAGGACCCGGGTATTGGCCAATGGCCGGGTTTTCGAGCAGGCCGGGGTGAATTTCTCCCATGTCTTCGGGCAGCAGCTGCCGCCATCGGCGACGGCCAAGCGTCCGGAGCTGGCCGGGCGCAATTTCCAGGCACTGGGCGTCTCGCTGGTGATCCACCCGCACAATCCCTATATTCCGACATCGCATGCCAATGTCCGTTTTTTCGTCGCGGAAAAGACCGGCGAGCCGCCCATCTGGTGGTTCGGCGGCGGCTTCGATCTGACCCCCTATTATCCCTTCCGGGAGGACGTACTGCATTGGCATCGGCAGGCCCGCGCCGCCTGCGCACCCTTCGGCGACGATGTCTACCGGGATTGCAAACGCAGTTGCGACGACTATTTTTTCCTCAGGCACCGCAATGAGACCCGCGGCGTCGGCGGGTTGTTTTTCGATGATTTGCAGGAATGGGGTTTTGAACGCTGCTTCGCCTTCCTGCGCAGCGTCGGCGACCATTACCTGCCGGCCTACCTGCCCATCGTCGAGAAGCGTAAAAACATGGCCTATGGCGATAGAGAGCGGCAGTTCCAGCTGTATCGCCGCGGCCGCTACGTGGAATTCAACCTGGTCTATGACCGTGGCACGCTGTTCGGCCTGCAGTCGGGGGGGCGCACCGAATCCATTCTGATGTCACTGCCGCCGCTGGTGCGCTGGGAGTATGACTGGCATCCCGAGGCGGGATCGCCGGAAGCGGAGCTCTATGAGCACTATCTGCAGCCCCGGGACTGGCTGGGCGGCAAATGATGTACAGCAGCTGACAGCCTGTCGCCCATCAATTTTCTGTATGGGCCTGTGTGCTGGTGAAGCGGCCCTGCAGCAGGCTCTCAGGAATTCTTTTCACTGTCGTCTAGCGCCTTGGCATTGCGCTGCGCCAGGGTGTCGATGACAGCATTCAGTGAACCGGTGCGCTTCATCTCGTTCTTGAAGCTCTTGCGGTAATTGGTCACCAAGCTGATGCCTTCGATGATGATGTCGTAGACTTTCCATTCTCCGTCGACCTTTACCATACGGTAGCTGACCGCGACCGGCTGACGGCCAGGCTGCAGAATCTCGGTTTTGACGATGACTTTCTTGCTGCTCTTTTTCACGACCGGCAGATAGCGGATCGACCAGTCGTCGAATTCGACAAACGCCCTGGCATAGGTTCTCACCAGCATGGTCTGAAACTCATGGGTAAAGCGGGCCTTTTGTTGTTTGTCTGCTTTCCTCCAATGCTTGCCCAGCACCAATGCGGAAATGCGTTTGAAGTCCACATGGGGATAGATAATTTTTTCCACCAGTTCGGAAACCCGGGAAAAATCCTTGTTGAACTCTTCATCCTGCAGCTGGGCCTTCATTTGATTGGAAACATCTTCGATGGCCTTCTGCGGCGGTGACAAATCCGTTGTCGCCGAAGCGGATGCCGGCAGCAGAGCCAAAAAGGCGCTGCCCGTCAGCAACAGAAAAAATGCAAAATAATGTTTCATGTCTATACTGCCTCTACTCGAAAACCGGCCGGGTCAAACCGGCAAAAGTGTGCGGGGTCAGCTTCTGCAAACCATCGGCCCTGACGGCTGAAAAGCAAACAGCCCTGTGCTGCATGTACTGTCCGGCAAGGCTGGCGCGGTAAGAAAAGGCCTGCCGGCCATTTCCGGAATTTGCTGAAGATTATGCCAAATATCCCTGCTACAATAGCGGAATCCACAGCCATACATCCAAACAGACGCATGGAAAAGACTGTCAATAATAACATTAATTTTCCCGGCACGCGCATGCGAAGAATGCGGCGCAACGAATTCACCCGCCGCCTGATGCGTGAATCGCTGTTGACGGTCGATGATCTGATCTACCCGATGTTTGTCATCGATGGCGCTGGCGAGCGGCAGGCGATTGCCTCGATGCCGAGCATTGAACGACTGTCCATGGACATACTGCTCGCAGAAGCGGAACAAATCGTCAACCTCGGCATTCCCGCCATCGCCTTGTTTCCGGTGCCATCTCCCGACAGCAAATCCGATGATGCCCGGGAAGCCTGCAACCCGGACGGTCTGTTGCAGCGTACCGTGAAAACCTTAAAAACGACTTATCCTGACCTGGGAATCATTACCGATGTCGCTCTCGACCCTTTCACATCCCATGGCCAGGATGGTCTGATCGACGCCGAGGGCTACGTGCTCAACGATGCAACCGTAGACGTCCTGGTAAAACAGGCGCTGTCCCATGCCCGTGCCGGAGCGGACATCGTCGCGCCATCGGATATGATGGACGGCCGTATCGGGGCGATACGGCAGGCCCTGGAAAATGAACAGTACAGCAATACCCGCATTCTGGCCTATTCCGCCAAGTATGCATCGAGTTTCTATGGGCCGTTCAGAGATGCCGTGGGCTCTGCGGCCAGCCTGGGCGGTGGCAACAAGTACAGCTACCAGATGGACCCGGCCAACAGCGACGAAGCCCTGCGCGAGGTTCAGCTGGATCTGCAGGAGGGCGCCGACATGATCATGGTCAAGCCGGGCATGCCCTATCTGGACATCGTCAGACGGGTCAAGGAGGAATTCAAAGTACCGACTTTTGCCTATCAGGTCAGCGGCGAATATGCGATGCTGAAGGCGGCAGCGGCCAATGGCTGGCTGGACGAACGGCAGACCGTGCTGGAATCGCTGCTGGCATTCAAACGGGCAGGCTGCGATGCCATTCTGACCTATTTCGCCAAGTCCGCTGCAGGATGGCTGAAACAGCAGGACTGAAGCCAGATATTGCTCCCCTTCCGCAAAATTGAGGCATGGACTTTCGCTTTGACCCTGTCGTTCATGACAGATTTGGATCATTCAACCGGTATGCAACTGGAGTCCCACATGAATAACGAAGAACCACAAATCAACGCCATCATCGCCAGATTGAAACTGCAGCTCGATGAATGGATTTTCATTCTATTGCTGCTGCTGTCGCTGGGGGGCGTCGGCATCACCAAATTCTCCCCCTCGGAAGGCTACCGTTACTGGATCGTGATGATTTTCGTATTCGCCATCTTTGCGATCATCACCGGCTGGCTGGAGAAGAAAAAACAGGAGGAAAGCTTCAAAGCCCTGTTTCTGGAGCAATGCTTTCACTGGGGCGGCTGTCTGCTGGTGGTCGGGGCGATGTTTACCCTGACCCATTCGGAGCACCTCGACCCCACCAATACCGACTTGATCTTTTTGCTGCTTTTGTCCCTGGCGACATTTCTCGACGGGCAACGGGTCGGCTGGCGCTTCTGCCTGTTGGGGCTGTTCCTGGGAGGTTCTGCCGTGATCATCAGCCACGTCGATAACTACATGTGGGTGGAGACCCTGCTGGCCATCGCCATTGGCGCAGGCTCCTTCGCCGGCGAACACTGGTACAACAAATTCACCGCCAAATGATTTCATGACTGCCGCACCCGACCGTTACGCCGTCTTCGGACAACCCATTGCCCACAGCAAATCCCCCCGGATCCATGGGCTGTTTGCCGAACAGACGGCGCAGGCCATCAGCTACACGGGCCAGGAAGTCGCACCGGAGCAATTTGCCGACGCCGTGCATGCCTTTTTTGCAGACGGCGGCAAGGGCCTGAACTGCACCGTGCCGCTGAAGGAGCTGGCCTGGCAGCTGGCCGACCGGAAAACGCCTCGGGCGGAGCTCAGCAGGGCCGTGAACACGCTTGCGCTGGAAAAAGACGGCAGCATCCTGGGCGAGAATACCGACGGCATCGGTCTGGTTGCCGACCTGACCCGCAACCACGAGATCGATCTGGTTGGCAGCAGGATTCTGGTCATTGGCGCGGGCGGCGCCAGCCGCGGCATCATCGGCCCTTTGCTGGAGCAATCCCCGGAAAGCCTCGTCATCGTCAACCGCACCGTGTTCAGGGCCAGGCAGATAGCCGATGAATTCCGGCGGCTGGGACCGGTCAGCAGCTGCGGATTCGAGGATCTGCGCGGCCAACACTATGACCTGATCATCAATGCCACTTCCACCAGCCTGAGCAACCAGCTTCCCCCGCTTCCAGACGGCCTGTTGACCGACACCGGCAGTTGCTATGACCTTGCCTATGGCAACGCGCCCACGACATTTGTACTATGGGGCAGGGAGCAGCATGCTAGGTACAGTCTCGATGGCCTGGGCATGCTGGTCGAGCAGGCCGCTGAGGCCTTTTATCTGTGGCGCGGCGTCCGGCCGGAAACCAGGCCGGTGATCGACCTGCTGGATGCGGAAAGAAAAAACAGCGCAGGGTGATGTACGGCAACAGGCGGCGTGACTTCCCCGGTCATTCACCTGTCTCCCTGCTATTGTGCAGTCAGGAAAAATTTTGTGTGGGAGTTGGACGTCTATACCCATCAAAGCCTTCAAGATCCCTCCTGTCGTCGGGATGACAAGGCTGATAATGCCGGGAGGACCAATAAAGTGTCATTTCGACGACAGGAGAAATCCTGGACGCCATGATTATGAAGCAACGCTCAAGATTCCTCCTGGTGCAGCACCTGTTTTCCCCATGATGACGGCGGGCATTGTATGCATTTGAAAAGCATGTGCGGTACTGACGCCTGCAGCATCGTCTTCAAGCGTCGGTTTCCGCCAGATAGGCATTTTTCAGATCGACATAATGCCGGCTGGAATATTCCAGGAACTCCTTTTCCTCTTCCTTCAGGAGTCTTGCCTGTTTTGCCGGAGCCCCCAGGTACAGATAGCCGCTCTTCAAGGTCCTGCCGGGCGGCACCAGCGCGCCGGCGCCCAGCATCACATAATCCTCCAGCACCGCACCATCCATGATCACCGCTGCGATGCCGATCAGGCAGTAATCGCCGACGCTGCAGGCATGGACGACTGCCTGATGACCGATAGTGACGCCTTTGCCAATGCTCAGCGCATGGCCCTGCGGCGCGTATTTCCCGGCATGGGAAACATGCAGTATGCAGCCATCCTGGACATTGCTGCCGGCTCCGATGCGTATGCTGTGCACATCGCCCCTGACCACGGTTTTGGGCCAGATCGACACATCCTCCTGCAAAACCACGTCGCCGATCACCTCCGCACTGGCATCGATATAGGCCGAGACTGGAAAAACCGGCCGCTTGCCCTGGAAAGTTCTGATGGACATAAGTCCGCCTCCGCATGGTAAAAAAAACATCTATACTTTACCGTAAATTCCGCACAGCAACATGCTGGGCTTTTACATCTTACTTTGGGAGAGCAGAATGGCAATTTTGACGGCTTGAAAAGACAGCTCCGTTCGGTCATAGAATGGCGTGAGCCGGCTGCCGATGCGCTGTTTCAGCAATGGACCGACAACGGCGACGAAATCAAGGATGCCTCGCAGTTGATCGTCGGCCCCGGTCAGGGCTGTATCTTCGTCTATCAGGGCAAGGTTCAGGCGGTCATCGAAAAACAATGTCTGATACAGTTGCAGACGGACAACGTTCCGTTCTGGACGACGATCAAGAAATGTATGCAGTTTTTTCAAAGCGAGCACAAGGTCGGCATCTATTTCTACAAGA